>JBBSLW010000032.1:0-19832 GCA_038233495.1 Chthoniobacterales bacterium
CGAAGTTGAGCGGCTCTTCCGCAGGCTCAAAGGCTTCCGGCGCATCTTCTCCCGCTTCGATAAACTCGATGTGATGTTCACCGCATTCATCCACTTCGCTCTTATCATCGAGGCTCTGCGTTAGTGTTAACAGGCCCTAGCTCGTTTTCGCCGCGACGGGGATTTCGAATCGCTCGATCAATTCCTTGATCTCGTGCACGAAATTGGCCGCGCCGGCGCCATTCACAACCCGGTGGTCGAAAGTGAGCGAAAGCGTGATCACTTCCACGGTCTGCGCTTTCTTCCCGTTAGGCGAAAGCTCCGGGTGGGCCGCGCCGACAAAGAGCGTTCCGACCGAAGGCGGGACCACGATCGGCGCCGCCGCCTTGACCCCGAAGGCGCCGAGGCTGCTGATCACGATCGGCGCATTCATCGCGTCGACCCGTCCGCCACGCGTCGCCGCGATCGTCTCGTTGTAGCGCTGGACGAATTCCGCCCAGTCGAATTTGTTCGCCTCCGTGATGACGGCCGTGGCGAGGCGGTCGCCCTGCAGTGAAACCGCCATCCCGAGATCGAAGTTTTCGCTCTCGATGATGCGATCATCGTCCTGCATCAGGCGGCGGAAAGGCGCGTGCTTTTCCATCGCCCTAACGACCGCCCAGGCGACCATGACGGAAGGAGACGGCGCCGCCTGGCCGTCGCTCTTTTTGGCCGCGGCGCGTGCTTCACGAATCGCGTTCCAGGGCGCATCGATTTGCAGATTTGCCGGAACCACCCGGCCGAGTTTGCGCGTGATGGTGGCGGAAAGAGCGGGCTCGCGCGAGGTGGACGGCTTGCTCGTTTCAGCCGGCGCGGCGAGCGCGGTCTGGCGCGGCGAAACTTCCGCGGCCGCTTCCATCTGTTCGTCGAGCCCGCCGCCGCCTTCGGCCAGAATGCTGCCGAGTTCCTGGCCGATCTCGACCGTGTCGTCGACCTTCGTCTTCCATTCGCCCATTGTGCCGGCAAACGAGGATTCGATCGGGTAAACCGCTTTGTCGGTCTCGACTTCGCAAAGCGCGTCATCGAGCTCGATCCGGTCGCCCGGTTGCTTCAAAAGAGCGACCACCTTGGCGGAACGAATTCCTTCGCCCATGATCGGAACGACGATCTTTTGCGACCCAACTTTAGCCGGAGACGCCCCCGATTGCGCGGCGCTCGTTGCGGGAACCTCGCTCGGCGTCGACCGGGCGGGCAGCGCCTCCCCAGCGACAACTCGCTCGCTCCGCGTCGCGGCCGAACGCTCGATCGCCCTAACGATGCGCTCGACATCGGGCAAAGCGGCGTATTCGTAAATCGGGTTGTAGCCGATCATGACGTTGCCTTTGCTGACCAAAACCGGCGGGCTGATCATCGCATCCCAGAGCTCCGACTGGCCGCTGATGTGCGAGATAATCATCTGGCCGACGCTGCAATTCTCGGTGTCTTCCTGGACGACGACGAGCCGGCCGGTTTTGCGCACCGAATCCTCGATCGCGGCCCGGTCCCAGGGCGCGATGGAACGCAGATCGATCAACTCGACGCTCGTTTTGTCGCCCAGTTTCTCCAGCGCCTCGATCGATTTCTCCATCGTGTTGCCCCAGGCGACGACGGTGACATCGGAGCCGGCGCGATGGACCCGCGCCTCGCCTAACGGCACCGCGCGGATCGGCCCGGCGGATTCGTGTTCCGCCCAAAGAAGATGTTTCGGGATGAGAACGAAGGTCGGATCTTCGCAGTGCATCGCGGTCCAGAGGAGGCCGGCGGCGTCCTCGGGATTGCTCGGGATAACGATGTTGATCCCGGGATAATGGGCGAGCGGCGCCTCGTTCGCCTGGCTGTGCCAAAGGCTGCCCCCCGGGAGGTAGGCACCGTAAGGCGCGTAGAGAACGATCGGGCAAATCCAGGTGCCGAACGAACGCCAGCGCAGAGTCGAGAGATTGGTCGCGAGCTGGTTCCAGCCCGGGTTAATGAAATCGATGAACTGCAGTTCAAAGACGGGCCGTTTACCATACGAGGCGAGACCGCAGGCGACACCGAGGATGGTCGACTCCGCGAGCGGCGAATTGAAAACCTGCTCGGGAAACTCGGTCGAAAGCTTTTGCGTGAGGCGGAAGACACCGCCTTTCGGATCCTCGATGTCCTCTCCGAAAAGGATGCGATCGGAGCTTTTCGTTAGGCCAGTGCGCAGGGTCTGGTTGACTACGTCGCCGATCCGGTACTTTCCGGCCGGCAGCACTTCGTCGTCGAGCTGGGGCAGGGGACCGGTCACCTGCAGGGTGAGATCGTCGGCCGAGGGATCCGGCTGGCGCTCGGCGTCGATGAATTCCTGGCGGACGCGCTTCTTGATCTCCTGGTCGAGTTTGTCGTATTCGGTGGCGCTCAAAGCGCCCTCGGCGATGAGCACGTCCTTGAATTTTGCGAGCGGATCGCCCTCTGCCAGGCCTTCGATTTCCTCCGCGCTGCGGTAAAGCTTGTGGTCATCCGAGCTGGTGTGGCTGGAGAGCCGCTCCATTTTTACCCAGAAAAAAACCGGTCCCTTGCCCGCGCGCAGCTGCGCGCTCGCCTTCTGCCCGGCCTCGTAAACCGCCGGCACGTCGGAGCCGTCGATCTGCTCCCAGTCGTTAGGCTGGAGGACGTCGATCGCGAGCGGGTTGATCTGGCGGGTCGGGCTGCTGATCCCGTAGCCGTTGTCCTCGACCACGAAGAGCACCGGCAGCTCCCGCTCTTTCGCGAAACAGATCGCTTCAAAAAAATCGCCCTGGCGTGTGGCGGCGTCGCCGATCGTGGCGATCACGAAGTTGGGTTTGCCGTCGAGCTTGATCCCCCAGGCAATGCCGCAAGCGGGGAGAAGCTGCGCGCCGGTCGGCGTCGGCACACTCCAGATATGGCGCGAGGCGTAGCTGTAGTGCGACGGCATTTGCCGCCCGTGGCTTTGCCCGTCGCGCTTCGCGAAATAATCAAGTGCCAGCTCCGCCGAAGTCACGCCACGGCCGAGGACGAGCGCGCGGTCGCGATAATAACCGCAGACGTACTCGCCCGGCTCGCTCGTGAAAGAGAGCGCGGCGAGCGCTTCGTGCCCCATGCCGGAGACGTGAAAGTGTCCCTTGCCCTGGCGATTGAGATTTTGTTCGCGCAGATCGCCGTGCCGGCTTTCGAGCAGGATGGTGAGGAGGCGAAGTTTGTCTTTTTTGCTCAGGGCCATTGGAAGAAGTTGGAAGTCGTTAGTTGAGAGACCAGAAAATTTTAGGCCGGTCCCCACTCTCAACTCGCAACTCTCAACTCTCAACTTCCGTTACCGGAGGGATGCACCGCGCATCCTCGACATGCGGAAGCATGTCCCTCCGAGGGCTACAACGGCGCTACAACTGCATCCGCGGGCTTCTTGAACTTCGACTCGTCCGGCGCCTCGCTCATGAAGTGCACCTTAGAAAAATTCAGGCGCCCGAGCGGCTCGCCTTCGATGTCGCTCCCGGTCCACTTGTAGAAAGGCGCGACCTTTGGGACGAGCAGGCCGTCGGCCGTCTGCCACTCCTCGAAAACGATCGCGTGCGGCTCGAGCTCCGAGACTGCGCGATTCTTCCGCATCGAGGGGTAGGTGACCACGTAATAGACCAGCTTCAGGTGCGCGCTGGCCGGGTCGATATAGGCGACATAATAATCGTCCGGCGTATCGCCCGTGCCCTTGGCGAAGGTGACCTTGACCACGTCATACTCCTGGCCGCGGAAACTCTTTTTGCCTAACGACTCCTCTTTCGCGCCCCGATCGGCGAAGACAAAGGGCGTTCCGAAAAAATAAAACGGCGTCCCCAGATAAAAGCGCGGCGGGGTGCCGCCGAGCGCGTCGAGGCCCGGCTTGATCCAGACTTCGCCGCCGTTGCTCCCGAGGGAATACTTGTCGTTCGTGATCAGGCCGTCGCGAGTCTGGAGATTGAAAAGCTGATGCTCCTGGTTGTCGCGCTTGGGCGATTTCCAGGTCAGATCATATTCGACCCCGGCATAGCTGCGCCATTTCGCGAGACCCCCATGCGCCGCGAGACAACGGTCGAGTTGTGCGAAAGCCGGAGTTGCGCAGGCCAGGAAGAGAAGGGTAAGAAAACGGGTTCGCATGAGAGTGCATACGGGAGTTCTCGCAAAATGCCACCCTTGCCGGGACAGCAGAACACGGCAGGAGTGTAGTCAGCTGGTGGACGGTCCGCCCAAGGACGCCGCCTCAAGCGGTGCCAGGCACCTGCCAAACGCGCGCCCAGGCCCTCCGGCGGCCTTCGCTGGTGTGGATCAAATTCAACGGCAGCCCGCCGGTGCGCCAGCTTCCTCCATGACGCGTGACGCGACCCTGCCGCTCCCTTCGGAGCTGTGGCACTTGGAGGGACGGCCTCCCGTGTCGTCCGTGTGTTCAGATCCTCGGACGGGACGGCGCCCGTTCCTCCAGGACTCGCGCCAGCCCATCCCAATCCAGCTCCTGCTCGTGCTCAAGATCCGACCATGGATGTGCAGGAGGAGTCCGCCGTTGGGAGTTGACGCGCGCGGCCAATGGGCTCAGGTCGTGAGCGTGTCGACCGATCAAGCGCCAGCGGGCGCGCCTCCGCTTCGCCTGGGTTTGCTGTACGTGACTGAGGAGGGCCGCTTCAGCGGGGCGATTTCTTTGCACGACATCAAGAGTTATTTGAATGCGCCGGAGCTGGCGGAGGTGATCATCGCGGGGGATATCTCGCGCGACGACACTCCGACGATTCGTCCGTCCGCGACCTTGAACGAAGCGCTCGATCGCTTCGCACAACACTTCGGGGAACGCCTGCCGGTGGTGACGGATGACGGGACGCGGTGGTTGATCGGGAGCCTGGCCAAGACCGATGTGATCCTGGCCCTGGCCGGGAGCGGTCGCCGCGGGGCGCGACTGGCGGAGGAGACGGCCTGACCCATGACAACCGCAGCAGCTACCGGGCGGGGCAGGGGAGTGATCGAGCGTTACCGTGCCCATCTCCCGGTCACGGGGAGCACGCCGGTGGTGTCGTTAGGCGAAGGCGGCACGCCGTTGCTCCATTCGCCGCGGCTGAGCGCGAAGGTCGGGCGCGGGTGCGAGGTCTTTGTGAAATACGAGGGCTTGAATCCGACCGGTTCGTTCAAGGATCGCGGGATGACGGTCGCGGTCTCGAAGGCGCTGGAGCGCGGCGCGAAAGCGTTGATTTGCGCGTCGACCGGGAACACTTCGGCCTCCGCGGCGGCGTATGCCGCGCGTGCCGGGCTGCAGTGCGCGGTCGTTCTCCCGGCGGGCAAGATTGCGAGCGGCAAAATGGTCCAGGCGTTTGCCTACGGCGCGCGGATCGTGGCGATCGAGGGGAACTTCGACCAGGCGCTCGAGATCGTTAGGGCGCTTGGGGCAGGAGAAGATTTTGTGATCGTGAACTCGATCAATCCCGACCGCATCGCCGGGCAAAAAACGGCCGCGTTCGAGATCGTGGATGAGCTGGGCGAGGCCCCGGAGTTTCATCTCCTGCCAGTCGGGAACGCGGGCAACATCACGGCTTACTGGGCAGGTTATGAGGATTATCAGGCGACCGGGAAGGCGACGCGGCGACCGCGCATGATCGGTTTCCAAGCGGCGGGCGCGGCGCCGATTTTCCGCGGGGAAATCGTGACGAAGCCGGAGACGATCGCGACCGCGATCCGGATCGGGAATCCGGCGAGCTGGCCGCAGGCGAGCAGCGCACTGGAGGAATCCGGGGGCCTGATCGACATCGTGAGCGACGAGGAAATTCTCGACGCGCAACGATGGCTGGCGAGCGCGGAAGGGATTTTCGTGGAGCCCGCGAGCGCGGCGCCGATCGCAGGGCTGTTGCGGGCTTGTGATCCGGAGCGGCCGGCGCGCCTGACGCTGGACTCGATTCCCGAAGGGAGCCGGATCGTTTGCACAGTCACCGGTCATGGCTTGAAGGATCCGGAGGTGGTGGCGGCGGGGATTGTACTTCCAAGGGCGGTTGCGCCTAACGAGACGGATGTGCGGCGCGCGCTCGACCGCAAGCAGAGTTGACAGCGCGAGCAGAATGGAGAAAACGGGGCGGCGCTCTTTATCATGGGTTTGATCGTTCAAAAATATGGCGGCACATCAGTCGGCGACACGGCGAGAATCCGCCGGGTGGCGGAGCATCTCCTCGCGACGAAGCGAGCCGGGCACGATGTGGTCGCGGTCATTTCCGCGATGGCCGGCGTGACTGATGGCCTGATCAAACTGGCCCGGGAACTGTCGCCCGAGCCGAGCGAGCGCGAGATGGATGCGCTCCTCGCCACCGGGGAACAAGGAGCGAGCGCGCTGACCGCGATGACCGTGAATGCTCTCGGAGGGAAGGCGGTGTCGCTGAGCGGCGCAGCGGCTGGAATTGTGACCGATGGCGTGCACACCAAGGCCAAGATCTCGCACATCTCGCCACGGCAGATCAACGAGCTGCTGGCCGAGGATTACATCGTGATCGTGGCCGGTTTCCAGGGGCAGAGCCCGCAGGGTGCGATCACGACGTTAGGCCGGGGTGGCTCCGACCTGACCGCGATCGCGCTGGCCGCGGCCTTGAAGGCGGATGATTGCCAGATTTTTACCGACGTCGACGGCGTGCACACCTGCGATCCGCGGGTCGTGCCGGAATCGAGTAAAATCGATGAGATCGCCTACGACGAGTTGCTTGAGATGGCGGGAGCCGGTTCCAAGGTGATGCAGTCGCGCGCGGTCGAGTTCGCGAAAAAGTTTGGAGTCGCATTTGAAGTGCGCTCCAGCCAAAAGGACGTACCCGGGACCAAGGCGCGGGAGGCGACTTCCAACATGGAGGAAGTCGTGGTGCGTGGCGTCAGCCTCGAGCGCAACCAGGCGAAGGTGACGATCTGCGATCTGCCGGATCGACCTGGCTGCGCCGGGATGATCTTCTCCGCACTTTCGGACGCGAATCTGAGCGTTGATGTGATCGTGCAAAATGCGTCGAGCCGCGGCGCGACCGATCTGTCGTTCACGGTCCATCGCGATGATTTCGCGCTTGCCGAGAAAGTGCTCGGTCAACTCGTGAAAGAAATCGGCGCCTCCGGCCTGACCGCAAAGAGCGGGGTAGCGAAGCTGAGTGTGGTCGGGATCGGGATGCGTTCCCACGCCGGTGTGGCAGCGCGACTTTTCGCCTGTCTCGGCGCCGCTGGGGTGAATATCCAGTTGATCTCGACCTCGGAAATCAAGATCGCGGTCGTGGTCGACGAAACCGAGCTCGATCGTGCGGCGCGCGCCTCCCATGATGCCTTCGGCCTGGCCCGGCCGCCTGTTCCTACAAAGCCGTCGCAACCCTGACGAGGCGGCGCTTGCCTAACGGTCGCCGGCTACTTCACCGGCAGGACGTAGAATTCCGCGATCCGGCTGACCCGCATTTTCCAGCCGAAAATGCTCTTGTAGATCGCGACCGCGGGACGATCGGCGTGCCCGCCGTAATGCTCGTCCTTGTTTCCGAGTTTCCAGGCGGTGCCGTCTTCCAATCGAATGATCTGGCCAGGCCCGACGCCGTCCCAGACGCCATCGATCCGACTCACGATGAGCTGCAGCTTTGTGCGCGACTCGCGGAGCGCCGCCTTTTTCTCCGCCTTCTCGCGGAAGCCTCCGAGCCAAGCATTCAATTTCGCCAGCTCGGCGGGCGACAATTTTTCCAAGCCGGCGCCTTTGAATTCATCCGGCGTCATCGCTTGCTCGATCCCGACGGCATCGCTTTGCGCGCGGGCGAGCGAGGGGAAGCCTAACGATAAGCCAAGGGCGAGGCCAAGAACGGTCGGAAGGAATCGGCGGCAGGTATTTTTCATGAAATGAAGGCGGGCAGGTGCCGCAGCGTATCAAGAGGCGCGGGACGGTCAAGCGCGGAGCAGGAACCGGCTCGAGGCGACGCTAGAGATCCTTGCGCATCCGGACATGCTTGACCGCATCGAAGATCGTGGGGGCCGGCCCGACTACGACGAAGCCATGTTGGTCGTAGAAACGTTGCGCATCTTCGCGCGCATTGAGGATGATCGAGGTGGCGCCTGCATTCCGGGCCCGGCGTTCAAATTCGGCGAGAATGCGACTCCCGAGCCCGCGACCTTGAGCGGAAGGATCGACCGCCATGTAGCGAACCTGCGCTTCGGACGGGCTGTTGAAGTGCAAACGCCCGACCGCGAGCAGCTGACCGTTCGCGTCCGCAATCATGAGATGTTCGCTCTGGGATTCGGCGTCATCCTTTTCCGAGCCGCGCGGCTGATCCCAGGGCGCCCGCAGAACCCGCCAGCGCAGTTCGTAATATTGTTCCCATTCGTCCCGCGTTTGGGGCGGGCGCGGTATGGCCCGCGCGGAGTCTGGCGGCTGCTGCGAATCCATCCGCGAACATATAACGACGCCGCCACGGAACCGCATTTGTTTTCGACGTTCCAAGAGGAGGGCAGAAGGAGAAGTCATTTCAGCAAACCTCGGGCCGGTGCACTCACCGATTAATAACATCAGACAATATATGTCATATTAAAGTACCGGGGGGTTGGTTGGCTTTGATTATGGAGATTCAAAAATAGTTAGATGCTGGAATTAAAGTTGTGGTGTGTTGGGTGTTATCGGCATGGGTAGCCGTGGCGGTTGCGAAAGCCTCCTCTGCCGAGCTTCCGAATCAAAAAGAAGCGTGGACACTTGTGGTCTGCGTTTCAATTGCGGTGCTCCTGTTTCACCCTGTTAGCGTGGCGGGCTGACAAACGCCGATCAGACGCATCCGAAATATCATTTAGTCCTTCACGAAATCCAGCGTCGGCGAGATGAGAAGGCTGACATGCTTGCGAAAGATCAGCACACTCAGTCATGCGAGTCGGAGGCAAGACGCTCTACTGGACGAAATGGGCGGCTGGAGCTGCGATTGCAGCCGCATTTTTAGCCGGGATTGCGCTGATTCTAGATAGGCAGCCTTCCACCCTTCCGAGCGCCACATCTCCCCGACGCCAAGACCGTCATTAAGGCGAATGAAGGCGAGCGCCTCGCCTTTACCGCAGCCCAAGGCACAAACACGACCGTCACAGACGCCGCAAGCATCACCGACTGCGAGCGCGTCAGTTCCACAATAGCGGCTACCATCCTGCCTCCGCGACAGCCTCTTCAAACTTCGCGTCTATCGCGATTGCTCGACCGCCTACTTGCGCGGTGGCTCGGGGTGATTCGGACGCGAGACGCTCTTTAGCCTCGCGTAACTGACGGCGAAGCTCAGGAGAGCCGAGAAGTTCCTCACCGTTGACCGGCGCGGATTCGGTAATTTCTTTCGACTTGCCGAAGTGCTTCTTGGCTGGCGTCGCGATCTGGCATGAGCACAAATTTGGGCCAAAGAGGAAAGTGAAGACATGTGTTTCATTTTTACTGACATGCTGTTCGCAATTTTCAAAGCTCGTGTTTTGAAAAAACATAACCGCAAAAGAAGAGAGCCGGGGAAACCCAGCGCAAAAAATCTCACCGCCCGGGCTGAAGGAAGAGTAATCACTTCCAGCCGTAGAGATGTGAGTGCCAGACTTTTGGATTCCGGGATTCTCCTTTGGTGTGAAGAAAAAGACCCCTTTGCAATACATCTCATCGTTTGCTCGGTTTACTTTTGCCTTTGTGAGCTTGGGCGTGACAGCGGTTTAGGTCCGGCATTAGGGAAGGAATTTGATTGGTTCGATATGACGGATTCGTACGATTTTATGCGCCACGCCAAACCGGGGGCGATCAATGCACAGGTGGATCTGCCACCCGAAATGAGCGAGTGGATGTTATTCGACGCGATTAATTCCTTCGCTAAGCTCTTTGGCTCTCAGACCTGTCCTGATGAGGACATTCAGGCTGTGGTTCCTTCTCCTTCGAGCGCCTCAAGTAAGGGGCGAAACGGCGCAAGAATTCCTTCCGGAAGGAGTCCTCATCGAGGACGTTCAGCATCTCAGTCGCCTCGAATTTTTCGACAAAATCCTTCCACTCTTTCCGGTTGGCTCCAAGTAGCCAACCTCGGTTCTTAGGAGACATTCTGAATCTCCATAAGGAAAGCCAACCAACGCCAATACAGGTCCGTGGGTTTGCTTTGTTCCGTTACAATCTTCCTCGCCCACTGCTGGCCCTCGCTATCGGCGGATCGTTCGGATTCTTCGGCTTTCCGGCAGTTCGCGAAATGAGAACGATCTCTTCCAGCACCGATCGGTCGGGAGCGTTTTGCGGCCTTTCTCTGGCCTCACGATGCGTTAAAAACGCGAATTGGTGGAAGAATCGCTCGATCTGGCCGACGATCGCCAAGCCGTCGCCATGCTTTTGCCCACCGAATGAAATTTTCACGCACCAAGATGAACGGCGCAGTCCTGGTTGGGATCTTCCAAAACCGGGAAATCGGGCAGAGTGTTCTGCGCAACCTGCAGAGGAACGGCTTTCGTCGGTCCGCTGCGCTGCATTCGTCCGAGAACGGTAAACTGCACGAGACGGGCGTCTCGAGCCTCAAAGAAACCACACTGACCGGCCTGGCCGGGTTATTGGTCGGCGCTTTCCTTCTCTGGCGTCAATGGCTGCAGGTGGGCCCCCTCATGGTGCTCGAGATCGCGCTGACCCTGGCGGGACTCGCGCTCGTCGGCACCCTGCTCGGGTTCGTAGCCTCCCGCACCCTGAGGGATCGCCTTGATGCCGTCAGCCGGAAGCGGTTCAAGCGTTCGATTCTTCCGAATGAGACGGTTGTCATGGTCGAGCTGGCGGATGACGAAACCGCGGAGGTCGTGGCCATCCTGCGCGAGGTCACGGACGACCCTCCGGTGACTTTCGCCCTGCATCCTGCGCCGGCCTTCGAGTTCGAGCCGACGGCGAAGCTCTTTCGGCGGGAAGCCCCTTCCCGTCAGCGCCTGGCCGACAATGCGGCGCGTCTTGCCCATTCGATCACGACGAGCCCCGGCAAAGTACGGCCCGCAAACTCCTTGCTCCGCCGCCTCGATGAGAGCGAGCGGATTTTGAAATGGGCGGACTCCAGTCTCGCCATATCAGCCGCGGTGCATCACGGTTTCGCGCTCTCGGCCGAGTGGCTGCTCGACAACGCCTACCTCATTCAGGAGCAGATCAACGATATCAAGCGCAGCCTGCCGGAACGCTACTACCGGGAGCTGCCCAGCATCGCGTCTGGACCCCAGGCCGGGGTGCCCCGGGTTTATCGGATTGCGTCGGAAATTGTCGCGGAAAGTGATGGCGCTCTGGATGTAGAGACGATTCGCAATTTCCTCATCCCCTTCCAGGCCGTTCTCCCATTGAAAATCGGCGAGCTCTGGGCCGTGCCGCAGATGTTGCGACTTCGTTTGATCGAATGCCTGCGCTCGCTCGCGAGCGAGGTGGAGCAACTCCAGCGCGACACTGAGGAGGCCGATTTTTGGGCGAACCGCCTCATCACTGCGGCTCGCCGCAGCCCCGAGCGTTTGCTCAAGATGATGGAGGAATTGGTCGAGCGGCATCCGGAGCCGACCCCGCACTTCGCGAGCGAGCTGGTGGCTCATCTTTACGACGAAGAAGCGACGCTCCCGATCGTGACGAGCTGGCTGGAACGCTCGCTCCGCGCTCCGCTTCTCGAGGTGGTGCAGCAGGAACATCGCCGCCAGGCCGTGCAGCAGGCTTCGCTTTCCAATATCATCAGCAGTTGCCGGCGCCTGCCGCAGATTCAGTGGCGGGAGCTCTCCGAGGCGGTCAGCCGGGCAGACGTTGAAATGTCGAAGGATCCCGCGGGCGTTTATTCCCGGGTCGATTTCGAGACGCGCAACTGCTACCGCAGCGCGGTCGAGCAGATCGGGCGCTGGTCGAAACTTTCCGAGATCGAGATCATCGAGCGGGCACTGGCTCTGGCCGAAGCGGCCGAGGAGGAGGTCGCGCGGCATATCGGCTACTATTTGGTCGATACGGGACGCCTCACTCTGGAGCGCGAGGCCGGTTGCAAGGTCCCCTTGTGGCAACGCCGGCAACGCTGGCTGCGTCGCCACGCCGCCGGATTCTATTTCGGCAACATCGCCTTCTTCACCATCGCGGTCCTGGCCATTCCCCTTGCCCTAACGAGTACAGGAACGTCCATGCCGATCTTTTACCTCCTCGGGCTCCTCCTTCTCCTGCCCGCCAACGAGCTCGCGGTCCTGGTGGTCAATTACCTCGTCACCCTCCTCCTCCCGCCGCAGGTCCTGCCCAAGATGTCTTTCCGCAAAGACGGCATCCCGGATGATTTCCGAACCCTCGTCGTGGTGCCGATGTTACTCACCACCCCAGAGGCCATCCAGAACGAGCTGGGCCGGCTCGAGATCCGCTATCTCGCCAACGCCGACCCTAACCTGCATTTCGCTTTGCTGAGCGACTTCGCCGACGCGCCGCGGCAGGACATGCCGGAGGACATGGAGTTTTTCGAGATCGTGGTCCGCGGGATCGAGGAACTCAACCGGCGTCATGGCGCGGGACGCTTCCTCCTTTTCCACCGCCGCCGCTCCTGGAGCGAGAGCGAGCAATGCTGGCTCGGCTGGGAGCGCAAGCGCGGCAAACTCGAGCAGCTCAATCGTTTTCTAATGGGTGAAACCGCCCCGGAACTGGAAGGGTTCCTCTGCGCCGGCGATCGCGCCTCGATCGAGGACATCCGCTTCGTCATTACCCTCGATGCCGATACGCAACTCCTCCGCGATACCGCCCGGCGAATGATCGAGGCCCTGGCGCATCCGCTCAACCAGCCGCGCCTCTCCGCCGATGGTCGCTCGGTCGTGCGTGGTTACACCATTATCCAGCCGAGAGTCAGTGCCACTCTGCCCAGCGCGACCAGGACCTGGTTTTCGCGCATCTTTGCTGACTCGCGCGGGATCGATCCTTACACTCACGCAGTCTCGGATGTCTATCAGGACCTGACCGATGAAGGGAGTTATCACGGTAAGGGGATTTACGATCTCCCAGCCTTTCATCGCATCTTGTCCGGACGCTTTCCGGAGGCGCATCTGCTCAGTCACGATCTTCTCGAAGGGAGTCATGTACGTGTCGCGCTCGCGACCGATATCGAGTTACTCGATGTCTTTCCCTCCAGTTATATCTCATGGTGGAATCGCCAGCACCGCTGGATCCGCGGGGACTGGCAGATCATTGACTGGCTCCGGACGCGCGTCCCGGCGGCGGCGGGCGGGACCTATCCGAATCCGCTCTCCACTTTCAGCCAATGGAAGATTTTCGATAACCTTCGGCGCAGCCTCATCCCGGTCGCGACGATCGCGCTTCTCATCGTCGGCTGGCTCTTTTCGGCCGCGCCGATGTTGTGGAGCCTTATCGTCGCCGGGCTCTTGCTCTGGCCCGTTTTCAATTCTCTTCTCGGCCTGATTCTTCACCCGCCGCCGCCGGGCACGCGTTTCTGGCGCGACCCGCGCGATCGCCTCCTGCGCTCCGTTCTCGCGGTGGTTTTTCTGCCCGATTACGCGGGCATGGCGCTCAACGCCATCACCCGAGTCGCCTACCGCCGGCTCAAGTCTCATCGGCTTTTCCTGGAATGGGAAACCGCGCAGGCCGCGCATCACCGCGCGCGTAATCAGCAGCGGCAATTCATCCTGGCCCGGATCTGGATTCCGCTCGGCGCGGTCCTGATTTTCTTCAGTGCCTCGTTAACCAAGCCGGCCGCGATGATGGCCTCCGTGCCTTTCCTTTTGCTCTGGCTCATCTTCCCGGCAGCCGTCGTCCTGATCAATCGCCCCGCGATCACGGCGCGCGGCGGAATCCTGACCGCGGCCGATCGCCGGATGCTGCGCGCAACGGCCCGTCGGACCTGGCGCTACTTCGATGATTTCGTCGGACCGCAAACGCACTGGCTCCCGCCTGATAACGTCCAGGAAACCCCCAGCCGCGAGATCTTCCTGCGCACTTCGCCGACTAATATCGGCCTTTGGATGCTCGCGACCGTGGCCGCGAACGACTTTGGTTACATCACGATCGATGACCTCGCGGCGCGCAATCTCGGGACGCTGACCACGCTCGAAGGACTGGAGCGTTTCGAAGGCCATCTCTTTAATTGGTACGACATCAGCAAACTCGAGCCCCTCCATCCGCGATACGTCTCGACCGTCGATAGCGGCAATCTGCTCGCCAGCCTGTGGACCTTCACGATCAGTTGCACGGAGTTAGGCGCGCGGCCGGTGCTCGATGTCATCGCTCTCCGCGGTCTGTTGGACACGCTAAGCGTTCTGCGGCAGGTCGCCGGACCGCCCGAGGAGACTCCTTTCCCAACTGCGCTTCTCACCTTTGAAAAATTGATCACCGGCACGCCGATGAACCTGGTCGAGCTGATCGCCCGCCTGCGCGCGGCCCGGCAGCCAGCGGCCGAGCTGGTGCAGTTCTTCTCGGCCGATCTGGCCGCGTCCCGGGCCGACTGGGCCCGGCAGCTCGAGAAGCAGGTGCAGGACTGGAATGGGATTATCGACAAGTATCTCAAACCGGTCGAGATCCTGGCGGAGCCCCCGGCCCAGTTAATGTCGTTAGGCGAAGGCGCCCACGAATGCCGGCGCGAGGCGCTCGCGGCCACCTATTCCCTGCGCAACCTCGCCACCGGCGGAATCTCGGGTCTGGCCGCCCTGCTCGCTTTCCAGCTTCGCCGCGAGGAACTGCATATTCCGCCGGCGGCGAGCGAATGGTTCGACCGTCTCGTCAACGAGGTGGAACAGGCGCGGCAGAACGCCGCCCAGCAGCTCGGGCAGCTGGACGACCTCGTCCGGCGGAGCCAGGAGCTGGAACGCGGGATGGGCCTGCGTTTCCTCTACGATGAACAGCGCCGGATTTTCGCGATCGGCTATCAGGTGGGCGAACGCCGGCTCGACAACTCCTTCTACGACCTGCTCGCGAGCGAAGCCCGCCTAACGAGCATACTGGCGATCGCGCGCGGCGACGTGCCGATCGAGCATTGGTGGGCTCTCGGCCGTCCCTTTGGCTCGGCTTACGGGCGGCTTCCGCTCCTTTCCTGGAGCGGCACCATGTTTGAGTATCTCATGCCGATCCTCTTTACCCGCACGCACGAGAACTCGCTCCTCGATCGCGCCTGTCAGGATGCAGTTCACTGCCAGATCGCCTACGGCGAGAATCGCGGGGTGCCTTGGGGCATCTCGGAGTCCGCTTTCAGCGCGGTCGATCGCCACCAGGTTTATCAATACCGTGCCTTTGGGGTGCCGGCACTGGCATTGAAACGCGGCCAGGACCGCGACTTGGTGGTGGCTCCTTACGCCAGCGCTCTGGCGCTCGGAGTAAGACCGGTTGCCGCCACCAAAAATTTGCGTGCTCTCGCTTCGGTCGGCGATTCCGAGGTGGTGGGGGACCACGGTTACTACGAATCGATCGATTACTCCCGCCAGCGCGAGCCGGGCGGTGCGGATGGAATCGTGGTGCGCTGTTACATGGTGCATCACCAGGGCATGTCGCTCCTCGCTTTCAGCAATGTACTTAATGATGGGGTCGTGCGGAGACGTTTCCACTCCGATCCGCGGATCCGCGCGACGGAGCCGTTGCTGCATGAACATATCCCGGCCTCGATCCTGCCGACGACCGGCGAAGCGCACGAAGAAAGACCAGCCCCGCGAGTGACTCCCGTCGTCGGCGCCGCCGCGGCCGCGCCGCATACCGCCGACACCGCCGCGCCGCGCACCCAGTTACTCTCGAATGGCAATTGCTCCGTCATGGTCACGAACTCAGGCGGCGGCTATCTCCGCTGGCGCGACCTCGACATCACGCGTTGGCGCGCCGATACCACTTCCGACGGGCGGGGTGCGGTCTGCTATTTGCGCGACATGGATCGCGGCACCATCTGGAGCACGACCAACCTCCCGATGCGCCATCCCAAGTCGCGTTATACCTGGAATTTCACCCCGGACAAAGCGGAGTTCCGGCGCACGACGGAACCGTGCGACACCTTTACCGAGATCGTCGTCTCGGCGGAGGACGATGCCGAAGTGCGCCGCGTGACTTTGGTCAATATCTCGCGCAAGCCCTGCCGGCTGGAGTTAACCAGTTATGTCGAGCTCGCGCTCGCGCCGCATAAAACCGATCGCGCGCACCCGGCCTTTAATAAATTCTTCATCGAGACGGAGTGGCTGCCGCATTGCAGCGCGCTGCTCGCCCGGCGCCGTCCGCGCTCGCCCGACGATCGCGAGATCTGGGCCGCTCACCTGATGGTGACCGAAATGCCCGCGACCGAGCCGCCGGAATTCGAGACCGATCGCGCCCGTTTCCTCGGGCGCGGCCGCAGCCTTGAAAACCCGGCCGCCCTGACCGTTGGACTAACGAACTCAACCGGTTCGGTGCTGGATCCGATCTTCAGCCTGCGGCGGCGGGTCACGGTCGGGCCCAACCAGCGTTTCCAGTTTTCTCTCGTCACGGTCATGGCCAGCTCGCGCGAAGCGGTCATCGGCCTGGCCGAGCGCTACTCGGAGTTTCGCGTCTCGGCGCGCGCCTTCGATACGGCCTGGACGCGCGCCCAGCTCGAGTTGCGCCGGCTGCACATTCGCCCTCGCGACGTCCAGGTCTTCCAGCAGCTCGCCGGGCATGTCCTTTTCCCACAGCCGCAGCTGCGTCCCCCACCCGCCCGGCTTGGGCGCTCCGGCGCCGGGCAGCGGGCGCTCTGGGCGCAGGGAATCTCCGGCGACATGCCGATCGTGATCGTGACCATCGCGCACCTGCGCGACGTCGCGGTGCTGCGCGAAGTGTTGACCGCGCACACCTTCTGGCATCTGCGCGGCTTGAAGGTGGACCTTGTCCTGATCAGCGAAGAAGCCTCGAATTATGAAGAACCGCTGACCGACCATCTGCGTCGAATCGCCGAGGCCCACGCGCAGCTAACCGGCGTCGATCAACCGGGTGGTGTTTTCCTGCGTTCCGCGAGCAAGATTCCCAAGGACGATCTAATCGCCATTCAGTCTGCCGCGCGCGCCGTGCTCGTCGCCGCGCGCGGCACGCTCCGCCAACAACTGGCGGCCACGCTGCCGATCAGCCCGAAGATCGAGCTCCGTACTTCCGGGAAGGAATACCGCGAAGAACCTTCGCCCCCGCTGCCTTTCATGGAGCTGGCTTACTTCAACGGCGTCGGCGGTTTCACGCTCGATGGCAGGGAATACGCAATCTATCTCGGGCCCGAGACCCAGACGCCCGCCCCTTGGGTGAACGTGATGGCGAACCCGACTTTCGGGACGCTCGTTTCCGAGTCAGGATCTGGTTTCACCTGGCGCGGAAACAGTCAGAGTCATCGCCTTACTCCCTGGTCTAATGATCCTGTCTCCGACCCGGCCGGGAGCGCGCTCTACATCCGTGATGACGATCTCGGGACTTATTGGACGCCGACGCCGCTGCCGATCCGCGAGAAGGATGCGTATCGCGTCCGGCACGGCCAGGGTTACTCGATCTTCGAGCACAACAGTCACGCGATTGAACAGGAGCTGCTCACCTTTGTGCCGGTCGATTCCGCCGGCGGCCTGCCGGTGCGGGTGCAGCGGCTGCGGTTGCGCAATCTCTCGTCGCGCCGCCGCAAGCTTACCATTACTTCCTATGACACGCTCGTGATCGGGGCCGACTCGGAGGAAACCCGGATGCATGTCGCGACGAAGTGGGACCTGGAAAGCCAGAGCCTTTTCGCCCGCAATCCCTATGAAGTCGACGCCGGTGAGCGCGTGACTTTCGCCGCTTCCAGTCCGGCGCCCGATTCCTATACCGGCGACCGCGCCTCTTTCCTCAGCCGCAACCGCTCGATGCGCGAGCCAGCGGCGATGGAACACGAGAAACTATCCGGCGAAACCGGTGCAGGGCTTGATCCCTGCGCCGCGCTCCAGCTCACGGTCGAGATCGAGCCGGGCGAGTCGTCCGAGGTCCTTTTTCTGCTTGGGCAGGCGGATGACGAGGCGGCCGTGCGGTCGCTCGTGCAGCGTTTCCGTGACCTAACGAACGTAGAAACCAGTTTCCAGGAAACGCGCGGCTGGTGGGATCAACTTCTCGACACGGTCCAGGTCGAAACCCCGGAAACGTCCGCCAATGTTCTCCTCAATCGCTGGCTCCTCTACCAGACGCTGAGCTGCCGTATCTGGGGACGCTCGGCTTTTTATCAATCGAGCGGCGCTTATGGATTTCGCGATCAACTACAGGACGTCATGGCCTTGGCCAATGCCGCACCCCAGATCGCGCGCGAACACATCCTTCGGGCGACGGCCCGGCAGTTTGTCGAGGGCGATGTCCAGCATTGGTGGCATGCGGAGACTGGCGCCGGCGTCCGGACCCGGATCAGCGATGACCTGCTCTGGCTCCCCTTCGTCACCGCGCACTATGTGCGAACGACGGGCGATGCCGCGATCCTCGACGAGGTCGTGCCTTTCCTCGAGGCGAAGACGCTGGAGGATGGTGAAGCGGAAAACTTTTCCGTGCCCGCGGTGTCGACGGAGAGCGCTTCGTTGCTCGAACATTGCCGGCGCGCGATCCTCCATGCCCGAAGCGCCGGCCCGCACGGGTTGCCATTAATCGGGACGGGCGACTGGAACGACGGCCTGAACCGGGTCGGGATCGAAGGCAAAGGCGAGAGCGTCTGGCTCGCCTGGTTCGAGATTTGCGTGCTGCAGGATTTCGCCGAGCTGCTCGCGCTGCGGGGCGGCGGCGCCGAGGTAAAAGAGTGTCAGGCGAGAGCGGCCGAACTCGCCAGCGTGATCGAAGCCCAGGCCTGGGACGGAGCGTGGTATCGGCGCGGATATTTCGATGATGGCAGCCCGCTCGGGTCAAGGGAATCCACCGAGGCGCGGATCGATTCCCTTCCGCAATCCTGGGCCGCGATTTCCGGCGCGGGCGAAGGCGAACGAACCGAGCAGGCCCTGCGTTCGCTCGAGGAAAATCTCGTCCTGGAAAACGAGCGCATGATTCTGCTTTTCACTCCGCCGTTTGATCAGACGCCGAAGGACGTGGGTTATATAAAGGGCTATCCGCCCGGGGTACGTGAGAATGGCGGCCAATACACGCATGCGGCGACCTGGGCGGCACTGGCTTTCGCGCGACGCGGCGACGGTGACAAGGCGGTCTCGCTTTTGCGGATGTTGAACCCGGTGGAACACGCGCGGGAGAAAGAAGATTACGAGCGCTACAAAGTGGAACCGTATGTGGTGGCGGCTGATGTCTACGCGCTCAAGGACCATCTCGGGCGCGGCGGCTGGACCTGGTATACCGGCGCGGCAAGCTGGTTCTATCGTGTCTGGCTCGAGGAAGTCATTGGTTTCAGGCGGCGTGGGGACTCACTCTTGGTTGACCCGGTGATTCCGAAGGATTGGACGGGTTTCCGGTTGAAATACCGTTACCGGAGGACGCACTACGACATCGCGATTGAGAACCCCGAACAGCTCTCGCGTGGCGTCGTGCTCGTGGAAGTGGATGGAGCGGCTCAGCCTAACCAGTCTATCTCGTTGCAGGACGACGGCCAGCCACACCACGTGCGCGTCATGCTCGGGAAGTAAGGACCGCGGGCGAGGCCTTGCGCACGAGGCCGGTTGCCGCCGCTCGCAGCACGTTGTCATCCCGAACCGCCGCAGGATGGAAGAGGGATCCTCCCCATGCAGTCCGCGTTCTCGCTTGGGTAGGATGCGTGGATTGCAGCTGGGAGATCCCTCTCCGCGCTCCGCCGGTTCGGGATGACAATCGCGGGGGGCGAGGAATTTCGCGGCGTTGGCGGCCGGCCTGTCTCCTAGTGCAGTGTTACGGATAAAAGTGAACACTTCATCGAATTCGATTGGAGGTGTTGCGGTAGGTCCATTGGAAAGGGACGGCCGATTTATTGTAGTGCCTGATGTAACGCATGATTTTACTTCGGAGATCGCTCTTAGAA
>JBBSLW010000033.1:0-19482 GCA_038233495.1 Chthoniobacterales bacterium
GTGAGCGCCGGGCGCAGAAATTCCTGCGCCGCCGGCAGCGGCGAGCTCCCGTAAAGCATGAGCCCGGCGCGCGCGATGTCGAAATGGTGCTGCGCGAAGGCAAGAATCCCGGCGCTCAGAAGGACATGCACCCGGTAAGAACCGGGAACACGCGCGCGCATTTTTCTAACGAGCTCCGCAAATTGGCCGAGCTCCTGTTCGGTGAAAGCCGCGTCCTCATCCGCGACCGGGAGATGAGTCGAGACGCTGTGGATCCTGAGTCCGGAGATGCCCGCTATCTTCTCCAGCTCCGCGACCGCCTCTTCCTGCCAGCAGCCCATCCGGCCCATCCCGGTATCGATCGCAAAATTGACTCCGTCCGGGTGCCCGGCAAACGCGCGCGCCTCTTCCAGGCTCGAGACCGACGGGATGAACCCTTGCGCGCTGATCGCGGCGCGCTCCTTCGGCAGGGCCGGCCCGAGGATCACGATCGGCTGGGCTCGCCCGCTTGCGCGCAGCTCTTTTGCCTCATGCAGATTGGCCACACCGAAAAGATCCGCTTCCTCCTCCAAGGCGCGGGCTACCTCGATCATTCCGTGGCCGTAGGCATTCGCCTTCACCACCACGAGCAGTGCGGTCTGCGGGCCGACCCGCTCGCGCGCGAGCTGCGCGTTCTGGCGCAAAGCGGCCCGCTCGATTTCCGCCCAACAACGTTCTTTGCCTAACAACATCATTTTCCCGGCGTCGTAATATACGGTTCGCGCAAGTAAATTGGCTCGAGCGTTTCCGCATCCTCGAAAGTGGCAGCCCGGGCCAGCTCCGTCAGGCGCAGGGCGGAGGGGTGAATGACGGTCAGGTTCGCGAAGGATAACGGCTGCGTGGCGACGAGCGGAAGTTCTGAGCACGCCTTTAACCGCGCGCGCACCTCCTCCTCCGTCCCCAGCGTCGGGCCTTCCAGACACCGCCCCTGGGCGACGTGCGCAAAATAAAACGAATTCCGGCGCGCGTCGCCGACGACCGCGTATTCCTCTTCCTCGATCGCGATGATCGAAGGCAAACCGAGCAGCCGCGCGCCGGTCGCCGCCCGCAAACCGAGCGCAGTCGCGATCGCGATCCGAACCCCGGCGTAAGAGCCCGGGCCGAGCCCGACGACGATGATCTCCGGCGCGCCGCAGCTGGCCAAAGTCGCGCTCAGGTTTTCATAAAATAGTCCCGAGTCCTTGCGATCGGCCGGGAAAATTTTGAAGTCGTGCTCGTTCTCCCCGTCGCCAAAAGCCACGCTCCCGACCGACGACGAGAGTTCGAGCGCGAGCACTTTCATTTCGTCTCCTCGCTGATGGTGCGCCCGGTCGCCTCGCCCGCCTCGATCCGCAGCCAGCGGGTCCGCGCCGGGAGCACTTCGGGAAAACGATCGGCCCATTCGATCACGGAAATCCCGCCGGCCTCGAGATATTCGTCGAACCCGATCTCGATCAGCTCCGCCGGTTGCTCGAGCCGATAAAAATCGAAATGAAAAACAGGGAGCCGGCCGCGGCGGTATTCGTGGAGCAACGTGAAAGTGGGGCTGGTCGCCGTCTCGCTGCTTTCCAGTCCCTCGAGCAGGCCTTTCACGAAATGCGTCTTGCCCGTCCCGAGATCGCCGACCAGCGCCACGACATCGTTAGGCGCGAGGGTGCCGGCCCAGGCGCGCGCGCCGGCGAGCGTCTCGGCCACGCTATTGGAAGTGAACAAAGCCATGAAGAGAGTGACCAGTGACCAGTGATGAGTGACGAGCGAGATGGCCGATGCGGGTGAGCAGGAGGCGCGGGAATTTTTTGCGCCACTTTTTTTCCAGGGCGGGGGCGTCGTTAGGCGCAATTGCGAAGAGCAGCTCGTAGTCTTCGCCGTCGTTGATCGCCTCTGCGATCGAGCAGCCGCGGGTCCGGGGCAGGGCTTTTTCGTCGAGCGCGAAGCCGACGCCGCTGGCCGTGGCGAGACGAGGAAGATCCGCGCCGAGGCCGTCGCTCAGGTCCATCATCGCGTGAATCTTGAAATTCGCGGTCAGCCAGCGCGATTCCTCGATCCGAGGGACGAAGTGCAAATGCTTGCGACGAAGCGAGCCGCCCAGCCGGCCGGTCACGAAGAGCGCGTCGCCTGCTCGCCCGCCGGCGCGCGAGACCCAGCGCTCTTCTTCCACCGTGCCGAGGGCGCTTATCGAGATGACTGCCGGTCCCTTGATCTCGCTCGTCTCGCCGCCGACAATCGCGACCGCGAAGCGCGCCGCGACCCGTTGCAGGCCGCGATAGATTTCCCTGGCCCAGCGCGCCTCGCGTTCGCCCGGGACGACGAGGGTGACGAGCGCGTAACGCGGTTCCCCCGACATGGCCGCGAAATCGCTCAGGGTGCGCGCCATCGCCTTGCCGCCAACCGCGGCCGGTGGGTCGTCAGGCCGACAATGGATGCCTTCGACCACGCAATCCGTTTTCAAGAGGAGCAGCCCGCTTCCCGGCGCCGCAAGCACCGCGCAGTCGTCGCCCGGCCCGGCCACGACCGCCTTGTTCGGCGGCAGGCCGGCGATCAATTGCGCGACCAGCCGGTCTTCGCCCAGTTCGCCGCAACGAATCCGTCCGCTGGCGGACCCGCGCCGTTTCATTGTGAGATGAGATTGGGAAAGGCGAGCGCGCTGAGGGAAATGAAATTGAAAAGCGCGTGCATGGTCATCGAAACGAGAATCGACCCGCTCCATTCATAAGCCAGGGTAAAACAGGCGCCGAGGACGAAAAGCGGCCCGAGGCTGGGCAGATGCACATGGACGGCGGCGAAAAGGAGCGCGTTGAGAACGAGCCCGGGGCCGCGCCCGAAGTAGCGCTTGAGCACGCCGTAGAGGAAGAAGCGAAAAATAAACTCCTCGGCAAACGGCGCGATCGTGATCGCGAGCACGATGATGAGCACCCGCTGCTCGATCGTCTCCGAGCCGGTAAACATCTCCACGATCTGTTGCTTGCTCGAGCCACCCCCGAAGAACCAGCGCGAGACGCCGTCGGCCGCGAGGATCAACGGGTAGGCCGCAAAAAGCAGGACCGCCGCGGTGCTCACGATCCGCCCGAAACCGAGCCGGGAAAATCCGCCTAACGACAAGACACTGAAGCCGCGGAGTTGGAGGAGCGCAGTCAGGATAAGGATGACGGCGAAGGAAAAACCGCCAGTGATGAGGAGCTCGCGGGTTTGGAAGGACGCCTGCTCAATCTTTGAAGCGGCGAGGACGTTGAGGGTAAACCAGCCGGCGAGAAGCGCGGCCGCGATCGCCTCGGGAAAGCCGAGCTGCTTCTCGCCCAGCTCGCTGGCGCCATTCTGCCGCGCGGCCACCTGGCGAAAAATCGAGAGGTAAACGAACACGCCCGCGAGCACGAGCAGCGTGTTGATCAGGCTGTTCAGCATCTCGCAGCGCGCGCGCTATGGAGCGTAAAAGCTCGGTAGGAAGTAAGCGCGACCGCTCTGCAATTGCGGCGTGAGCTGGCCCGGGAGCGTGAGCTCGATTTTGGTGTCGCCGCTTTTGGTCAGCATCCGGAAGACGCGACCGAGACTGAAGGGCGCGCCGTATTTCACGATCTTGGCATCGGGAGCGCGCCCGAGTTCCTTCGCTTTCGCGTAGGCATCCTCGAGCTGGCCGAGGCCGTCGATCAACTTGTTATCGAGCGCGTCCTGACCCGAAAGAATGCGCCCATCGGCCACGCCGTTCCGCAGGCTGTCGGCCGACAGGTTGCGTTCCTTCGCGACGATCCCGAGGAATTTCTCGTAGGTCTTCATCACGAAACTCTGCACATAAGCGCGCTCTTCCGGCGTGATCGGACGCGAGCCGCTCAGCATGTCTTTGAACTGGCCGCTCTTAAAGACCACCGAAGCGAGCCCGATCTTGTCGAAGAGCCGCTCGTAATTCAGCGTCTGGATGATCACGCCGATGCTCCCGGTGATGCTGGTCTCGTTCGCCATCAAATATTTCCCGCCACAGGAAACGTAGTAGCCGCCGGAAGCCGCGAGCGATTCCATGTAAACCACGACTGGTTTCTTCGACCGAGTCTTGGCCACGGCGTGATAAATCATGTCGGAGGCAGTCACTTCGCCGCCGGGCGAATCGACCTCGAAAACGACCGCGCGCACGCTGCTGTCTTCGCGCGCCTGTTCAAACTGCCAGCGCAGGTCGTCGACCATCGATTCGCCGACGTTCCCGCCCACGCCGCTGCTGATCAGCCCGCGCAGGCTGATGACAGCAATCTTGTTCGCACTCCCGCGGGTCCCGCGTTCGATGATCATCTCGCGAAAACGGGGCCGGTTCTCCACTTCGCCACTGTTCCCCTCGAAGCGCTTAAAAGCGGACGCCGCGAGGACCATGTTTACCAGGAGGCTGGCGCAGAGAGCGACGAAGAGAAAGATGCTCAGGCAGCCCAGTTTTCGATTTTCCATGACCGGACTGAATTCGCCGAAGAAATGCGGAGGCACAAGCGCTTTTCCATGGCCCGCCCGGGCGCCGGAGGGGCCGGTCGGCTCTGGCAGGGAAGCTGCTACTTGAAGGGAGTATTATGACACCGTTAAATCCCAGCGGGCACCTTTCGAAAAGCGAAGCCGTTGCGCGCCCGCGTCGCAAACAGCCGAGCAAACCCGCCCGGCGCCGCGCAAAAAGCGCCCCGGGCGAAGAGCATGAAGTGGCGCGGCCCGCCGTCGGCACTCTCACCCGGACGAAGGCGCTTCTCCTGGCGGCCTTGAAAGTGTGGGAACTCAAAAACGGCATCCGCGACTAGTCGCGCCCGAGCCAGATTTACGCCCTCGCGCGGCAACAACGCGGCCGGAAGGGAATTGCGGCGCGCCGCGACGTGCTTACCTTGCCACGCACGGCGCCCATAGCTCAGCCGGATAGAGCATCGGATTTCTAATCCGACGGTCGGAGGTTCGAGTCCTCCTGGGCGCGTTTTTTTCAAAGAATGGGTGAACGCGCGCCATCAGCGCCTCTGGAGAAACTCTGCCACGGTGAGCCCGATGTCACGGGCGATCAGGCGAAGCAGCGACGGGGCAGTGTCGCGTCCCTTATGCATCGGGACGGTCGTGCCGCGCCCGTCGGCATGGCGATATTGGATGTGCGAACCGCGTTGGCGCACGACCTTGAAATCCAGACTTTCGAGCAGTCGACAGACCTCGGCGGGTTTCAGGACCGGCACCGAACTCATGGTCAAGCCACGGCGATGCTTTGGGTCCCGACGAATTCAGTTTCCAGGCGCGGCTCCCCATCTTCCATCAGCATGGCGATCACTTCGCGCAGGTTGGCCTGGAGTTCGTCGAGCGACTCCGCTTGCGAATGCGCACCGGGAAACCCGGGGACATAGCCCACGAGTAGACCGGTCGCCGGATCGCGTTCCACCACGGCAGTGAAATTCGTCACGCCAGCAGTATCTCCTTTTTCAAAACCGGTGCAAGGGCATGCTGGGGGGTGTCCTCGCTCAGCTCTTCGGAAAATTTAGCGCCCATTCACCGATCACTAATCACTTTCCCTGCATTTCGCTCGCGCTTGAACGGCCACTTCTTCCGTCAGAGTCCGCCTGCTCCTTCTTTAGGGCTCATACCGGGATTTTTCTAAATACCAAGCCGGTGTCGAACTTCGCACGCTTCGATCTCTGATTGAAGCTGCAGGGCGTGATCCCAAGCGGGTTTGCACCATTGTTCATTCTGCAAATCGAACCAGCTGTAGAACCACATGATCGCTTCGTAGTAATCCGAAACGTAGGTCATCAGGTTCACGCCATCTTCATTGGCTGCCAGATACTTCAGCGCAGCGTTTCGACTTCGTTTACCTTCTCGTTTCTTGGCAAACTCGCGGAACTCGGTCGCGTCGAGTTCAACGGTGTATTCTTCGGTGATCGTGGCATCTGAGCCGCCGAAGACAGATTGCACAAACGGCGTAGCGTTATGCGCGAAAAAATCGCGGAGTGTCACCGTAAAACCGTGGATTCCGCTGCCAAAGTGCCGGTTATATTCAACGTCGTATGGCGCTTTGATCGGCGCAGCGTCTCCGTGGATTTCTTTAACGAAGTTGTCCGTGTGTTGCACGAAACATACGGCCGCGAACACGAAGTTGTGCAACCGTCGCGTTAGCTCATGGAGAAACTCGTAGAGCGGCTCACGGTTCAGCGCATCTCTCAATTTGCCTTCTGATTGCAGCTTGTAGTGCAAGCCGATGAAACTCATCAGCTCGTGGAAGTTCCGCTGAAAAACGTAGCTACTGGTTTGGCCTGCGAACATCGCGCGACGGATTCGGAAAGCGTCAGCCGTTTCAAGCGCTTCCCGTAGAGCTCGATACTTCTGCTGTTCCGCCGCTTCGTCGTAATCCGATTTCACGTCGTCGAACTCTATCCTCGGCGCGACCTAGCATCCACCTCGTAGCTTACACTTCAAACTTTGATCAAACTCATTGTCTATTTTTGTCAGGTGGATTATTCAGCAATCTAATGTTCACCTGGTTCCGGCGCGTCTTGAGTTCCAACGAATCAACTCTGCCTAATAGCACGCAGGCGCCGACAAGAGTGCCGCCGGCTGTTCCAAAATTTAGTATCACCGTCTCGACTGCCGGCCCCGAAAAACGCGCGGCTCACTTTCAGTCACCCGCGCTCCGCGAACTCTGGAACTCCGTTCGGGAATTTTCACACCCAGACCATCCATTCTTGGAGCCGTGGTATTCGCCAGGCTCCCAGATGCCCTGTGCGGACTTTACGTTCTGGATCGCTCAACGCCTCGCTTCCAATGATTGGTCATCCATCTTGGAGTTGCTCGACTTCACAACTTCGAACCACAGGACTATTGCGATCCAACGAACCTTACAGTCACTCGACTTCGGGGAATTTATCGAGGGAGATGAGGATCTGCTATTAAGGCTGAAGGCGGCGGCAATTCTTACCTACCGGATCGCATGGACGGGACATGAAGACGGCAGACTGTCGCTCCTTGAGGAAATCTACCAGCATTGCCTCGCGTCGTATCGATTCACGATTCGCGAAACCGCATTGCCACATCTGCTAAACGGCGCTAACAAACTCATTCGTAAACGAAATCATGAGGGAGTTGGGTTTGCTGAAGATTTACTCACCAAGGATCGGCTCACTTCGTTTCCAGAGCTTTCGTCCGCCGCCGAGAAACTGCGCCAGTTCTCACCAACATTCTGCGCGTGTCTCACACTCTCCGTACAACGGGGTTCGTCCATTCCGGGAACGATCCTACCGCGATTCCACGGCGAATACGGTCTGCGCCAGTATGGCCTATCGGAGACGCAGAATCGAAACTTCTTCATCGAATGCGGCTTCTTCGAGGCGGCGCACGACTTGCGCGCACTCTCTCGAAGTTTGACGAAAGACGTGCTGTTTGAGATTGCGGGAGTAAGTGGCGTCCAAATTGCGAATTCGTGGAAAAAGGACCGAATCCTTAGGACGCTGCTGGACAACGACGATGCTCGGGCGACCATCCGCGAACGGGCTGCGACCGGCTTCGTACAGTTTCGAGAAGCAATGAGCGACCCGTTTGGTGCTTGGCGAGCGAGAGTGATTGCGATGCAGCCGGCTGCCCGATGTTTAGCGTGCGCGTGAAGGAAACAGTTATGTAACCTGGCAGCAAACGGACTTCATCAGGGATCACCGTCACATCCGACTGTCAGGCAACGCGATCCGATTCACGACTCAGATTTTTGGATGGAAGGCCTGGCCGTTGCTGTGCATCCGTTCCGGCACGGACCTACTTCCGCTCGTGCTCGAGGAGCCATTTCTTGCGCCAGAGTCCGCCGCCGTAGCCGCAGAGCGTGCCGTCGGCGCGGATGACGCGGTGACACGGAATGATGATGCAGAGCATATTCTCGCCGTTCGCGCGCCCGACCGCGCGCCGCATTTCCTTGTCGCCGAGCTGCTCCGCCAGCCAGGAATAGGAGCGCGTTTCGCCTAACGGAATCGTTTGCAGCATCTGCCAATCGCGTAGCTGGAAAGGAGAACCGACCGGCGCCAGCGGCACCGTGAACTCCATCTTCCTGCCCGAAAAATAATCGGCCAGTTGCTTCCGCACCGCCCGCAGATGGCTATGCTCGCCGGGGACAACGTTTGTCCGGAGGCGCGTGCGCAGGATCGTCAGCTCGCGTTCGAGCGCGCGGCGATCGACAAACTCGAGCAGGCGCAGACCGGCGTCGTCGGCAATCGCGAGCATGGAACCAAGCGGCGTCTCGATTCTTTCGGCAAAGAGGCCCCCCTGCCGGTTCGCCCGCCGCAGGTGGGTCGGGGTCTCGCCAAAAATCTTCGCGAACGCCTCTCGAAAACCGCTCTCCGATTCGAATCCGCTCCCGTTGCGCACTTCCTCCACGTTCTCGCCCCGCCGCACTTCACGCAGCGCGAGGCCCATCCGGCGGGCGCGATGATAGGCCTGAAAGGTCATGCCGTAGTAGCGCTTGAATTGCCGGCGTGCGGTCGAGGGATCAATCGAGAGCGAAGCCAGCTCCTTGTCGGTCAGCCGGCCATCCGCCGCTTTTTCCACTTCGGCCCGCAAGCGCTTGATCAATTCCGGCGCGGAGCGGGCCGGATCCATCGGCTGGCAGCGCAGACAGGGGCGATAGCCGCCGAGCAGGGCCTCGTTAGGCGAGGGAAAGAACTCGACGTTCTGGCGGGCCGGCTTTTTCGCGCTGCAGGTCGGCCGGCAGAAGATGCCGGTTGTTCGCACGCCGACGAAGAAGATGCCCTCGAAACTGAGGTCACGCTGGAGCAGTGCCTCATACATGGTGTCTTTAGGCGGAAGCAGTTCGAGTGTTTTCATACGCGCTCGAGGGCAAAGGTGTAGCAGCCGCGGTCGGCGCTCCGCGCCTGCAAGAATACAGTTTCCGGGTTGGCGAGGAGCTTTTCAATGATCGTTTCCGGATCACGATCGCCCACCGCCTCGGCGTCAATCATGTCCTGTTGCGCGTTGTAGGCGCGAATCACCCGGCCCTCGCGGAAAGCCGGCGGGTATTGCCCGTCCGCTTCATAGGCGGGGCAAGGTTGAGCGTGGACAAAGATCGGACCGGTCTCGGAATACGGCCGTCCGGGTGCGATCGATGCAAACGGAAACAGGATCAGTTGCTCGCCCGGCTGCGCCCAGCGCAGACAGTGCCGGCAGGGAAAGCCGGTCGGAGAATCAGCGGTCACATAAGCGTGATCCGGCGCCCCCGTTTCCGCCGCGCGCCGTGCCGCCGCCGCGACCTCGGAAGGTAAAGGAACCACTCGATAGTTGGATGCTTTCATGCCCAAAGCCTAAGCGCGACCGGTCCGACTGCGCATCGACGGAATTCGGGCAGTGAATTTCCATGGATGCGACAGTGCACGAGCGGCGCTGGAAACCGGACGAGCGGAAGCTCGTCCCTCCGGCGGGTCAGGCTTCCGCATGACCATTTTCCCTACCAGCGGTGGAAAGCCGGGTGACCTTCCGTCACCGCCACGAAGGTGCCGCGGCAGGTTGCGCAAACTTTTCCGCCTGCGCTCAGGGTGCCTTCGATCGTGGCCCGGCCGGCGGTCGAGTCGACCAACTTGGCGGAAAGTTGAACCGCATCCTTCGTCGGCGTGGGCCGGAGCAACTTGATCGCGTAATCGGCCGTTACGGTGCAGGGGACGCGCTCTTCGCCAGACTGCTTCATCAAAAACCAGGCGGCGGTCCAGTTGCAGTGGCAATCGAGGAGCGAGCCGATCACGCCGCCGTTCAGGACGCCGGGAAACGCTTCGTACTTCGGCTCCGGTTGCCATTCCGCCACGACCGTGTCGCCTTCCGCGAAACTGCGGATGCGCAGACCTTCCTTGTTCGACGGGCCGCAGCCCCAGCAGGCGTTGCCCGGCGCGTAACGTTCCTGGAGCGATTGGTCGCCGGCCATTTATTTAGTCGATCCGTTGCTCGGCGCGCCGGGATAGGGTCGCGCTTCCGGCCCGGTATAGAGCGAGCGCGGTCGGATGAGACGATTGTGATCGTGCTGCTCGACGACATGCGCGCACCAGCCCGCGACGCGCGAAGCGGCGAAGATCGGCGTATTCAGCTCGGGCGGAAATTCCAGCATCGTGAAAACCGGCGCGGCGTAGAGATCGACGTTCGCGCAGAGTTTCTTCTCGCGCTCCATCGTCGACTCGAGCTGCTCGCAAATCGGGATCCATTGATCCTTGCCGACTCGTTCGCCGAGATCGCGCCCGATCTCGCGCATTATCGGCACCCGCGAATCGCCGCTTTTATAAACGCGATGACCGAAGCCCATGATCTTGGCTTTCTTCGCCAGCGCCTCCATCATCCAGCCCTCGGCGCGCTCGGCAGTTTTGATGTCGTCGAGCATCTTCATCGACTCTTCGTTCGCGCCGCCGTGGAGCGGACCTTTCAACGTCCCGCAGGCGCTCGTGACCGCGGCATACATGTCGGCCAGGGTCGCGGCCGTGACGCGAGCGGCGAAGGTCGAGGCGTTGAATTCGTGGTCGGCGTAGAGGATGAAAATGGTGTCCATCATCCGGATCTTCCAATCCTGCGGCACTTCCCCGTTCAGCTTGTAAAAGAGGTTGCCGGCGAGGGTCAGCTCGGGGCGTTCCGGGAGCGGATTTTCGCCGCGCTGGATCCGATAACCGTCGGTGATCAGGGTCGAGACTTTCGCGATCAGGCGGATCGCCTTACGAATATTCGCCTCGTGCGAGTGATCGTTCAGGTCGGGATCGAAGGGCGCGAGCATGGAGACGCCGGTGCGAAGCATGTCCATCGGATGCGTGTTCTTCGGCATGAGCCGCAGCATCTCGAGCACTTCCTTAGGGAGCGAACGTTCCGCGCCGAGTGCTTCGGAAAATTCCTGGCGCTGTGCGACCGTCGGGAGCTCGCCTTTGAGGAGGAGGTAGGCGACTTCCTCGAAGTTCGCTTTCTCGGCCATCTCATGAATGTCGTAGCCGCGATACATCAGGCCGGCGTCGGGATCGACCCAGCAGATTTCTGTTTCGCCCGCGATCACGCCGGCGAGGCCCGGGCTGTAGGCTGGTTTGGTTTCTGTACTCATAATTTTATTTTCTGCTTCGCACCGGAGGGCGGGACTGATTTGAGACCGCGTCGTTAGTCGACGGACCGCTCCTTCAATAATGACGCGACGCGCCCAGAATTCAATCCGCGCGATAACCGGGCCAGCTTTCCGCCGCCGGATCGTAGTCGAGCACCTCGTAAAGTTCCTTCCGTGTCTGCATCCGGTCGAGCCATCCGTCCGGCGATCCGGCTGCCTTCAGCGCCTGGAAAAATTCGCCCGTTGTTTTCATCGAAACGCGGAAGGCGCTCTGCGGGAAAATCACCATCCGATAACCGAGGTCGCCCAGTTCCTGCACATTGAACGAAGGGCTTTTGCCAAACTCCGTCATGTTCGCGAGCAGCGGCACTTTCACTTCCCGGGCGAAATCTTTGAACTCTTCCTTCGTCTGGAGCGCTTCAGGGAAAACCGCGTCCGCGCCCGCGGCGACATAGGCGTTCGCGCGCTGCACCGCGCCGTCGAAATTTTCCAGGGCGCGCGAATCGGTCCGCGCGATGACGAGAAAATCGGGATCGCATTTCGCCGCGACCGCGGCGCGAATCTTGGCCGACATTTCATCGGTATCGACCAGTTTCTTGCCCGCAAGATGTCCGCACCGTTTCGGAAACTCCTGGTCTTCCAAGTGGCAACCGGCCAGCCCGGCGCTCTCAAACTCGTAAATCGTGCGGCCGACATTCTCGGCGCCGCCGAAGCCGGTATCGGCATCCACGATCGCGGGAATTTTCACCGCCTTGGCGATGAATCCGGCCAGGGTTGTGACTTCGTTGAGCGTAAGCAAACCGACATCGGGCAGACCGGCAGTGCAGTTGGCCAGGCCCGCACCGCTGATGTAGAGCGCGTCGAAGCCGGCGCGCTCCACTTGTCGCGCCATCGAGGCGTTTGGGACGCCGGGCATGGCGACGATGCCTCGCTGGATCAAGTTGCGGAGTTTTTTCCCTTGGTGTGATCGGCTCATCTGCTTTGTCTCGCGAGGATTCCACCGGCGTCGTAAATCCGAAATTCGAATTTCGAGATCCGAAGGAATCCCAGAATCCGAAGTTCGAGACAAAACTCGCCAGGCAGCGTTTTCTTCATTCCGTCATTTGGATTTGTTTCGGATTTCGGATTTTTTCTACGGCATCTTCGCCAGCTTCATCAGCTCGCCGGGATTTTTCGCTTCGTCCAATTTCCAGCCCGCGGCCATGATCTTCTGCGCGCCTTCTTCGCCCAGTTCCGGCACAACGAGCGCGTTGAACTTCCCTTCGAGTTGCTCATCGCTCACCGGGTTAAAGGCGTTGCCTAACGGATAATCGACTCGCTTGGTCAGGACGCTGCCGTCCTGCAGGGTGACGTGCACGATGTTCGCGACCGCTTTCGCGTAGAGCGAGGTGAGCTCGTCGTTCCGCTGCACCGTGACGTTCTCGAGGAATTTCCAGATCGTCTTGTCGGTGAAACGTGCGGGCTGGAACTGTTTCTCCGTCACTTCGCCGTCGAGCAACGCGATCGCGGTGATGTAAGGCAGGCTGTGGTCGGCGGTCTCGCGCGTCTCCGGTTTCCATTTTTCCGGTTCGCTCCCGATGATATCGACCGAGGCGTCGTGGCTCTCGATCCGGACCGATTGGATTTTGCCCGAGTCGCCGATCTCCTTGCGCAGGAACATGGCGGCCTCGATCGCGCTCTGGCTGTGATATTCGGCCGGCCAATACTTGATGCTGGTGTTGAGGATCATCGCGGCGGTGCCTTCGTTCGCCTTCTTCGCGTCGGGGCGTTTCACGAAAACCTCACCGACATCGCCTAACGATACGCCCAGCTCTTTCTCGAAACCCATCTGGCCTTCGAAAATCGGCGCCGGACCGGTCATTCCCGCGCGAGCCAGGAGCGCGGCATAAACTCCGCAGCGCGCCGCGTTGGCAAACGCCACACCCTTCCAGTGCGACAACTCCCCGACCCGCGCCTGGCGAAAAGCAGCGCAATTGACCCCCGCGATATTGACCGCGTGACGGGTCTTTTCTGCGTCGAGTTTCATCAGTTTCGCGGCCGCCAGCGCGGTCGAGAAGGCGCCGTAGGTCGGATGATCCCAGCCGCGCGCGCGGATGCTGGCCGCGTCGCAGAAGCGGCATTGCACTTCGTAGGCGAGCGCGATCGCGGTGATCAGCTCGCGGCCATTCGCCCCGACGCTCTCCGCGACGGCGAGCGCGGCGGCGATGTTGTCGCTCGGGTGCGCCGGCTCCTTGGAAAGGTAGGTGTCGTTGTAATCGAAATAGCGGATGCAGCACCCGGTCGCGAAAGCGGCCCAGTCCGGCGGCGCCTGGTGATCCGTGCCGATGATGGTCCCGCCATTTTTGGCCGAGAAATCGGAGGCGACGTAGCGCGCGATGACGCAGGGCTCGGCGTCCCAGGCCCCGAGCGCGCAGCCGAAGGAATCGATCACGCGACGTTTCACCTCGTGCACGACTTCCGGCGAGAGATCTTCGTAAGTGAGTGAGGTGGAGAATTCCGCGAGGCGATGAGCGAGTGATTTGGACATGAGCGAGCCTGCAATCTGGCGACGAATCGCGCAGCGGCAAGCGCCCGCCGTAGCACAGGCAAGATGCCTGTGCTACGGCTGCGAACCGCGCACAGCCAATTCGTCCGTGCCCATTCGGGCAATTCGTGGTTAGGTTTTCCTCCACATGAGCAAAGTTTACCCTGACGCCACCGCGGCCCTCGAAGGCCTGCTCCACGACAACATGACGATCGCCGCCGGCGGCTTCGGGCTTTGTGGCATCCCGGAAAACCTCATCGCCGCGCTCCGCGACAGCGGCGTGAAAGGGCTCACCATCGTGGGCAACAACGCGGGCGTGGATGGCTTCGGAATGGGCGTGCTCCTCACCACTCGGCAGGTGAAAAAAGTGATGGCCTCCTACGTGGGCGAGAACAAGGAATTCGAGCGCCAGGTCCTGGCCGGCGAACTCGATCTCGAGCTCATCCCGCAGGGCACCTTGGCCGAACGGTTGCGCGCCGGCGGCGCGGGCATCCCCGGTTTTTACACGCGCACCGGCTTCGGCACGAAGCTGACCGAGGACAAGGAGACGAAGACTTTCGACGGCAAGGAATACGTCCTCGAGCCCGGGATCAAAGCCGAGGTCTCGCTCGTGAAAGCGTGGAAGGGCGACAAATCCGGCAACCTGATTTTTCGAAAAACCTCCCGCAATTTCAACCCGATGATCGCGAGCTGCGGCCAGGTCTGCGTCGCCGAGGTCGAGGAACTCGTGGAAGCCGGCGAGCTCGAACCGGATCAGGTGCACACGCCGGGCATCTTCGTTGATCGCATCATCCAAGGCGAAAAATACGAGAAGCGAATCGAGTTCCGGACCGTGAGCGGGAGCGACGCCGCGAAGAAGGAAAACCCCACTCGCGATCTGATGGCCCGCCGCGCCGCGCAGGAATTGCGCGACGGCTACTACGTCAACCTCGGGATCGGCATCCCGACGCTGGTGGCGAACTACATTCCCGAAGGGATGAACGTGACGCTGCAATCCGAGAACGGCCTGCTTGGGATCGGCCCGTTCCCAACCGAAGACGAAGTGGACGCCGACCTGATCAACGCCGGCAAACAAACGATCACGACCATGCCGGGCTCGGCTTTTTTCTCGAGCGCAGACTCGTTCACGATGATCCGCGGCGGCCACATCGATCTCGCGATTCTAGGCGCGTTCGAGGTGACGGATAAAGGCGACATCGCAAACTGGATGATCCCTGGCAAGATGGTAAAAGGCCCGGGCGGCGCGATGGATCTCGTCGCCGGAGTGAAACGCGTGGTCGCGGTGATGGAACATTGCGCGCGGGACGGCAGCCCGAAGATTTTGAAGGAATGCACGCTGCCGATCACGGGGCTGGGCGTGGTCGACCTCATCATCACTGACCTCTGTGTTTTTGAGGTGAAAGAAGGCGGCGGGCTTGTTCTGACCGAGCTGCTGGCCGAAGCCACGGTCGACGACATTCGCGCCAAGACCGGCGCGCCGTTTGATGTCGCGCTGAAGAGCTGACTGGGGAAGACAGACAGGATTTTTGAGGATTGGTCCTGGCGGTTGGAGAGTCGAATCTCCTTCGCACGCGGAGAGACCGCGACGAGACCAATGCTCTCCCCGTAATCCTGTCCATCCTGTTAATCCTGTCTAATCCGGAAGGCCCAACAACGCGAACGGCTAACGCAAGGAAGACAGACGGGATTTACAGGATTTTCCTGACGGTTTGTGCGAGCGGGCCATCCGGACCACGTTCGCGCGCGTAAAGACTGCATCCCGGCGGACCTCTTTCTCCGAAATCCTGTCCATCACGTTAATCCTGTCTAGATTCCAAAACCTATGATGACTCTTGAGCAGCCTCTCGACGGCACCTCCCGCGCTTTCCTCGCCACCCTGGAGGAATTCAATCGCACCGAGGTCGCGCCGCACGCCGATCAATGGGATCACGACGAACAATTGCCGCGCGAGATTTTCGCCAAGGCCGGCAAGATCGGTCTCATGGGCATGGTCGCACCGAAGGAATACGGTGGCCGCGGTTTGAGCTACGTGACCGCCGCGCTCGCGGTCAAAGAGCTGGGCAAAGTCTGCGCCTCGCTCGCGATGGACATCGCCGCGCATAACGCGCTCTCCGTCGGCCAGATCAATCTCTTCGGGACCGAGGAACAGAAGCAAAAATATCTCCCGCGCCTAACGAGCGGCGAATGGATCGGCGGCTGGGGCCTGACCGAGCCGAACGCCGGGAGCGATACCGGCGGAATCGAGACGAAAGCGGAAGCGGAGGGCGACGCTTGGCGCATTAACGGGATGAAACATTTCATCACCAGCGGACGGGTGGCCGATCTCCTCATCGTCATCGCCACCACCGGGCGCACCGAGAAAGGCAAGAACGAGATCAGCGCCTTCATCATGATGAAGGACCAGGTCATTCCGGTGCGAAAAATTCACACCTACGGGATGCGCGCGAGCGAGACCTCGGAGCTGCGTTTTGAAAATGCGAAAGCCGAGATCCTAGGTGAACGCGGACGCGGGCGCGAGCAGGCGCTGACCGTGCTCGATCGCGGCCGCATCAGCATCGCGGCGCTCGCCGTCGGGATCGCGGAAGCGGCTTTCGATCGGGCCAACTCCTACGCAAACGAGCGCAAACACTTCGGCCACGCGATCGGAAATTTCCAAGCGATCCAGTGGATGCTGGTCGATTCCGCGATGGAACTGGAGGCGTCCGAGGTGATGACGATGCACGCCGCCCATCTCCAAGACCAGGGCCAGAACACGACCAAGGAATCGGCCATGGCGAAGCTCTTCGCCTCGGAATCGGCGGTAAAAATCTGCGATCGCTCGATGCAAATCCACGGCGGCTACGGTTACAGCCGCGACCTCCCGATCGAACGCTACCTGCGCGACGCCAAGCTCTGCACGATCGGCGAAGGCACCTCCGAAGTGCAACGCCTCGTCATTGCGCGACACGTCTTGAAAGAAGCGAAGCCGCTCAAGCTCGCCCACCGGGAACCGCGCGAGCCGAACCATTAGCCGCGTCTAGCGCCGCAATGTGGGAGGGGGGCCTTTGGGCCCCGATCGCGCGCAGTGAGCGCTAGCAATCAAACACCCAAGGCCATGGCTCGGTCACAAGATCCCGTCTTTTGGCGCTGCTTTCTTCCCATAGCTCCCGTGAGCTTACCCATCCTTTCTTGACCGGATTGTCTTCAATGTAAATCGTGACATACGTGAATTGCCGCGCGGTTTTGATCAGAGTTTCATAGTAGCCATCCTGCCAGGCGGTTTCGTTTTTGGTCAGATAGGCGCTTGTCTTCGCGCCCACATGACTCATCAACGAGTGCATGAACCTCGGCAGCGTCCACGGCTGGCGCAGACCGACCAGCGCATGCCAATGGTCGGGCATAACGACAAAGGCTCGCAAGTAAATCCGCTTGCGTTGCACTGCGAACTCAAACGCGTCGACGATGATCGGCCTTACTCGGCACCAAGAACCGGCTTCTTTGGCCGAAGCGATTTCGTCACGAAGAATGTCGAAGAGACATTTTGAAGGCGGTGAAGACGCAGGTTTTTGGAATGAGGGTCTGACATGCTGGCCACCAATCGGGGCACAAAGGCCCCTCCCACATTTGCAGGCGCGCAGACTAGACCATCGGGCGGAAGTGGCCGACCACTTCCTGGAGCCGGCCGGTGATCTGCCCTAACGAACAGACTTCCACGGTCTCGATCAGGGTCGGGAAGTAGTTTTTCCCGCTTTCCACCACCTCGGTCAGCTGATCGAGTGCGCGCTCTGCTTTGGCGGCGTTGCGCTTCTTGAACTTCGCCAGGCGATCGACTTGCAGCTGCTTCTTCGCCTTCGGGGTGCGCACCATTTTTACCTCTGGCATCTCGTCCTTCAGATCGTTGTATTTGTTTAACGCGATGATCGGCCGGGTGCCGTTGTAGATTTGTTCTTCGTAACGATGGGCCGCGGTCTGGATCTGCGCGCGCTGATAACGATGCTCGATCGCGGGCAGGACGCCGCCGAGTTCCTCGATCTGGCGGAACTCCTCCAGCATGGCCGCTTCCACCGCGCGCTCGACCGCTTTCATCCCGGGCGAACCGGTCAGCATATTCATGGTGTGCTTGAAGATGCCGGATTCATCGAGCAGGATCGCCTGCCCATGCGCGGCGAGCCGGATCCATTCTTCGCTCGGGGTCGTGAACGGTTCGTCGGCGCTGTTTGAGTGGCAGGAATTGGTGCCGTTCATGTAGGCGAGCATGAGCTCGGCGGCGGTTCTCGTTAGGTTGTTTTTAAACTCCGCCGCGACGAGCGAGCGGCCGCTCGTCTGGGTGTGGAGCTTGAACATCTGGCCCTTGTGACTGGCGCCAAAAACATCCCGCATTCCGATCGCCCAGATCCTTCGCGAAGCGCGCGCCAGCGCGATGTATTCGACATCGAGCCCGCAATCCAAAAAGAAGGAAAGCCGCGGAGCGAATTGATCGACCGGAATCCCGCGCGCGGCGAGCATCTCGGCATAAGCGAACCCATTCGAAACCGTGTAAGCCGCCTGCTGCACCGGGGTCGCGCCCGCTTCACCGATGTGATAACCGCTAATTGAAACAGGGTACCACCGCGGCATGTGCTCGGTCGTGTATTCGATCATGTCGCAAAGGAAACGGAGCGACGCCTCGGTCGGGAAAATCGTTTCGTTTTGCGCCTGCACTTCCTTGAAAATGTCGGCCTGGATGGTGCCACGCAGGTTCGGCACGACTTCCGGGCCAAAGCGTTTTTTCGCGGCGGCGATATACATCGCCATGATGATCGGGGCCGGGCCGCTGATCGTCATCGACGCGGAAAAATCGGGCGAACCCATGTCGAAGCCGTCGTAGAGCCGGACCATGTCCTCGTAGGTATCGATCGCGAGGCCGCCCTCGCCGATTTTGCCGAAGACGCCCTCCGCGTCGCTGTCGATACCGTAAAGCGTCGGCCCGTCGAAAGCCGTGCTCAGGCGTGCGCTGCGCTGGTGCCCGGTGAGATAATGGAACCGCTTGTTCGTATCCTCGGCCAGACCGAAACCGGAAAAGAGCCGGGTCGGCTCTTCCGTTTCCTTCGGCTTCGCGGCGGGAGCGGCGGTGTGGCCGTTCTTGCCGTTTTTCGTGTGGCCGCTCTTTCCGTCAGACTGTTCCTTCCCAAAACTGCCCGCTTTCGGTTCGCGCAAGGGTTCAAGATACATCTCGCGATAGGCGCCGTTTGTGAAAGGAAACTCACCCGGCAGTCCTTCGCCTAACAAGTAGCGGGTGATCTCGCCCGCTTCATCGATCTCAGGCAGGGCAAGACGCGGCAGCTTCAGTCCGGTCGGTGCCGTCCCGATGGGGGTTTTGGCTTTCACGTCGTCCCAACGCTCGACCATTTTCCGGCCAAACTTTTTCTCGGTCCGCGCCCGCTTCACTTCGTCGAGGACGAACTGATTATAATTTTCCACCGCCTCCACTACCTGTCCGAGCTTGCTCATTATTTCTTCCTCCCTTTTGCCGCCGGCGGCGCTGCTTCCATCACCCAATCGCAAAGTTGATCGACCCCGGCGTCGCGATGGCGCTTGGCGACGGTCGAAATTAATTTCTGCGCGCGCCGGTTCTGATCAAGGCGGCGTTCTATCTCCGACATCGCGGTCCGGGCACGATCCTGGTCGCTCTTGTTCACAACCACGAGGTCGGCCAGGTCGAGCATGACAATTTTCTGGAGCTGCAACCGGCTCCCATAATCCGGGTTCATCACGAGGACGGTCTTCTGCACGAGGGCATCCTGGAACGGCATCGCTTCCTGGCCCGTCCCGACCGTTTCCAGAATGACGTAATCAAAATCCGAGCGGGCGAGGAGCGCGAGGCATTCGCCGGTCGCGGGCGAAAGGCCGCCGGCCTGGCCGCGCGTCGCCATGCTGCGCATGAAAACACGGTCACTCTGCGAGTTGATCATGGTGGCGCGATCGCCTA
>JBBSLW010000034.1:0-19355 GCA_038233495.1 Chthoniobacterales bacterium
GAGAAAAGTGACGCCCATGAGAAGGCGTTGATACCATGTGAGGGCGAGCCGCTTGTTAAAAGTGCAGGAACCGAGGTTGACTGCGATCGCGCCGACCACGCCGATCGCGTAAAGCCCGGCCAGCGCCTCGAATTTTCTCGTCACGGCGAGGACGATGATCGGGATCACAACCGCGACGAGGAGCGGAAGGCGCGGGACGCCGTGGCGGTTAAGGCGGGCGAGCTGTTTCGGCATCTCGCCGTCCTGCGCCATCATGTAGATCACGCCGATGAGCGCGACGACCGCGGTGTTGACCGCGCTGAAAAGAAGGAGCCCGAAAACCACGCCGACAAAAATCCCGAATGCGCTCCCGAACCACTGCGAGACGGCGAGCGAGCCGTAGTGTTCGCCGAGGAAACGGAGCATGTCCTCCGAATGCTGGGTCAGCTCGGGGGTAAACATTTTCGGCATCGAGAGCATGGCCCAGCCGAGGAGCGCGGTGCCGACGACGACTTCGATCGCGACCGGGATGATTGCCTTCGCGGCGGTCCGGGTGACCTTGGGATCGCCGGGCGTGGAGCCGGGATCGAGCTTCATCACGCCGGTGATATTGGCGACCGCTTCCACACCGCTGAGCGCGAGGATGACGCCGACGAATTGCGTCCAGGCGACCCCGAGATTTTCGTGCCGCGGCTCGAGATGTGCGGTGGTGAGATAACCGGCGCTCAGACCGAGAATCACGAGCACTGTGAGCACGGCGGGGACGGCGAGATAAATCGAGACGCTGCCGCTGTGTTTCGGACCGAAATAGTTGATCGCCCCGACCGCGATGACGAGAGCCATGGTCGCGATGCGGGCGTATTCTGGCGGGACGCCGAAGTAGCTCACCGCCGCCCAGCCACTGAGCGCAGCGGTGACAATGAAATTTGCGACCAGGAGAAGCGCGCCGGCCGAGGCGAGGAAGCGGCTTTGCGAACGCGCGGCGGAATAGACGCCGCCGCCATCCGGGAAATGCGCGCAGACGATGATGTAGTTAAAGCCGACGACTGCGGTCAGGGCGCAGACCGCGAGGATGAGCGGGAACGACGCGTAGCCGGCCGCGACAAAGGCGAGGCCGATGACATAGGCTTTGCTCGTGCCCCAGTCGCCGTAGAGAAGGGCGGCGGCCCGTTTCCAGTCGACATTGCGCGGCCGATGCACACCCGGCGCTTCAATAAGAGATTCTGCCATGGTCGTGCAGCGGGAGTAACCGACGCATCCTCACGCCCGGCAAGTAATTTCTCGAACGAGCTGCCGCCCCTCCGGCCGATTGGAATGATCGGCGGGCGGCAAATGGACGCAGTTCGTTAGGGAAAGATCGGACTCTCCGCTCCGCCGCTCATCGCCCCGGAGAAATCGCTCGCCGAAACGAGCGAACACGGGCGCCAAAAGATTTCCTCGATTTTTCTCTTGTTTCCCAACATGACGATAATATAATACCACCCCCAGAAAAAGCGCGCTGATCGCCGCCCTGACGAGATAATCAGCAATGAGCAAACACGCGCCGACGACCGAGATGACCTCGGAGCGATGGCGCACGCTGGCGTGAACGCCGCCGCCTTCGGGATAAAGCCGGCAGACGACGATGTAATTGACGCCGACGAGCGCGGTGAGCAGACACATCGCTGCCACGAGCCAGAAGGAAGCGTAGCCGATCGCAAAAGCGAGGCCGATGACGTAGGCTTTGCTCGTGCCCCAGTCGCCGTAAAGAATGGCGGCCGCCCGTCGAACATCCACGTTGCGCGGTCGCCTGACGTTGGTCGGGATCAGAAGTTGGTTTTCGAACTGGACCTGTTTCGCGCGACGAAACCGGGACGGATTTTTAATGACGCTGACGAGGTTAGCTGTCGGGTTGGAGCCATTAAATGCTCTCGAGGTCGCACCTCGTTCGCCCCGAGCCGCGCGATTCACGAGCGGCAATTTGGGTTCCCCGCTGGTCCCGCCTACGCGACCATTAAGCCAAAAGAAAGAACTGCGAGGACGCTCTAGGCCTAACCGGCAAGCCAAGCCGCGGAAAGATGAGCCAGGACCTCGATCTCGGCCGTCTGCGGAAACATGTCGAAGGGCGTCACGCTCTCGAGCTGGTAGCCGGCGCCGAGCTCGGCCAGGTCGCGCGCCAGGGTGGGAGGATTGCAGGAGACGTAAAGGAGCGTCGCGACCGGATGGCGCCGGAGAATTTCCCGCACTGTGGGGTCGAGCCCGGTGGCGGGCGGATCGACAATGAGAGTGGTGGTTTTGGGATCAGCCTCGGCGAGTTGATCCCCGAGGTGAAGCGCGAGGTCGCCGGCGAAATAGCTTTCGGTCGCGGCCGCGCCGGCTTGGGCCGCGGCGATGGCGTGAATGTCCCAATCCAGCCCCACGACGCGTTGCACGCGGCCGGTGGCGACAGCTTTTTTCGCAAAGAAACCGGCGCCGCAATAGGCATCGATGAGGAGCGTGGTCTCGGGCGCGACGAGGGCGACGATGGAATCGGCTAGGTGGGTCGCAACGGCGTCATTCGTCTGTGAAAAAACGCGTGGTCCGCGGTCCGCGCGCAAAGTGTAATGGCCATCGCGCGGGCGCCGGGCGCGGAGCGCGGCCAGCTCTTCGTTCACGGCCGGGGCGGCGATTGGGCAACGCTCAATATCGATCAGGCGATGGGCGTCGTGCCGGTAAAAACCGACGATGCCGTTCTCGGCGTGAACGGTGATGCGATTGCGGTATTCGTAATCGCGCGGCGACGGCACGATCGGGCGCAGGGACGGGTTCTCGAATTTCCCGATCCGCCGGAGCGCCTGCTCGACTTGGCGGGCTTTCCAATGGAGCTGGTGCTCATAGCGCATGTGCTGATAACTGCACCCGCCGCAACGGCCGAAGTAAGGGCAGGGCGGCGCGACCCGCTCGGGCGACGGGTTCAGCACGTTGACCAGTTCCGCCTCGGCGAAGGATTTTTTTTTCCTAACGACGCGAGCCGCGACCTCTTCCCCCTCGATCGTGAACGGGACGAAGACCGCTTTGCCATCCGCGCGCCCGACGCCTTTCCCGCCAAAGGCGATATCGTCGATCGTTAGGCTGACGGTGCGATCCATCCGGCGAAGCTCGCAGAGGAGGCGCGCGGCGTCGATCCAGGATCAACTGAGGAACTCGGCCAGCGGCTCCATCGGCTTGATGTGGCTGCAGAAAATCTTGAAGGCGGCGAGGATCGGGACGGCGAGGATGATGCCGACGATGCCCCACATCCAGCCCCAGAAGGTGAGGGAAAGGAGCACGAGGACGGGATTCAAAGTGAGGGAGCGGCCCATCACGAAGGGGGTAATGAAATTCCCCTCCAGTGTGGCGAGCGCGAGGTATGTAGCGGGGAAAATGAACGCCACCCCAAGACTGTTGAAGCTGAGAAGCGCGCCGAGCAACATGCAGACGATGCCGGTGAGCGCGCCGAGGTAGGGAACGAAATTGAGGATCGCGACCATCGCGCCCCACATGATGGGATTCGGCAGGCCGAGGAAGCCGACCGCGCTCCCGACCGCGATCCCGAGGCAGATGTTGATAATCGTGACGGTGAAAAGATAACGCGAAATCTGGCTCTCGATCTCGTTTGCGATCGAGACCGCGCGTTTTTTATCCGAGAGGGTGGGCATGAGCTTGATCAGCTTGGCCAGGAACACGCCGTCGTAGGCGAGAAGGAAATAGAGCAGGATCAACATGGTGACGGCGCTAATCAAAAACTCTGTCGTCTGGGCGAAGAGGCGTTCGGAGAAGGAATGTGTCTTTACTTCGACCGTCTGGGTCTTGGCCTGGGCCGCCTCCGTGCCGGTCTCGTTTCCGGGCTCGGGCGTGGCGGCGGCGGTAAGGTCTTCAATTGCGCCGCTGGCTTGCGCGACTTTGGCCATTGGTTTCTTGAACGGGGTGAGCCGCTCCTGCAATTGCTGCAAACTGTAGGGTGCCTTCTCGATCCAGCCGGCGGCCGGCGCGGCCAGGAACGAGGCGCCATAGGCGATGCCGGCGACGAGCGAGAGGAGGAGCAGCCCGCTCCCGATGAGCGCCGGGATTTTGATCTTCGCCAACCCGCGCACCAACGGCCGCAGGAGATAGCTCAGGAGCAGGGCGAGAACGATCGGGAGGAGGAGGGAGCGAAGAAAATAAATCGTATAAAAAATCGCGAAGAGAAAGAGGCCGGTCAGCGCGACGGACCGGACGTCAAACGGACCCTGGAGAAGGTCGTACATCCGCAGACGCGGCGAGACGATGGTATTTTCGTCCGGGTCGATCGGCTTCTGGGGAGCGGCTTTTGCCTCGTCGAGTTTGATTTCCACTATCGCTGAATCGTCGCTCAGGTGGACTTCACGCGCCCCGAGCCGCTTATGGCGAAAGCCAAGCGTCCGCTGGAGTGACGACCGCCGTGTCGTCCGGGTTTCTAAAGCGGCCAACTTCCCCCGGGGACGAGACGCGGACGGGACGGCGCCCGTCCCTCCAGCGCGCTCCGATTTTCCCGGCGGCATTTTTCCTCTTCCAGCCGCACCCTTCGTGGGTTTTTCAAAAGCTTGCGAAAACCGCCGGTTGACGAGCGCGTCGAATGCACCGTTGAGTTCTCCCCATGCCGGCTGCTTCACTACGCGCGCTCCTCGAACACGCGATCGATTACGCGGGGCTCTTCCCGCCGGCCGATCTCGCGCTCGAGCCCGCTCTGCAAAATCAGGCGACCTACGCGCGTTCGCCCGACCGCTGGATGCTGGGCGCGTTCATCCTCCCGATCGATAAATTTCCCGAGGCCCGCACGCATCTCGCGCAGTTTTCCCGGGAACATCCGCTGCACGTTTCCGCGCTCGGACCGAAAACGGCGAAGGCGGCTGAATTTCGTCCCGCCTTAGAGAAGGCGGCGGAAGCGATCAAGGAATTCCTGGCCGAACACAAGGGGCTGGTCGCGATCCGGCAATTTGAAATGCCGCTCCCGCCGGAGGCGGTCGCGAAGTCGTTAGGCGTGGCCCGCGCTACTCTCGGCGACCTGGCCTTGAACGTCTTCTGGGAAGCGCCGGCCGACGCCGCGGCCAAGACGATCGCGGCACTCTCTGGGAGCAACGCCGGGTTCAAGCTCCGCACCGGCGGCGTGACGGCGGAGTCGTTCCCGAGCGGCCCGCAGATCGCGCGCGCCCTCGTCACGGCGGCGCGGCATCGCGTCCCGATCAAGTTTACCGCCGGGCTTCATCACCCGGTGCTCAAATTTCACGAGAGCGTCGGGACGAAAATGCACGGCTTCCTCAATGTCCTTGGGGCCGGGGTGCTCGCGGCCGAGCATCGCTGGAGCGAATCGCAGACCCAGGAGATGCTGGCGGAAGAAGACGCGAGCGCGTTCCACTTCGACGACGAAGCGATGCGCTGGCGCGACTGGAAAATCAGCACGGCCAAGATCACGGCCCGGCGCCGGCTCGTGATGTCGTTAGGCAGCTGCAGCTTCGACGAGCCCCGAGACGATCTGCGTGCCCTCGGGCTTTTCAAATAAGGCGCGAGCGGCGCTCCGGGGCCCGACAAAGCGCGTGACCGAGACGCTTTTCTCGACACCCTAGAGAGATGTCCAATCCACTCCCGTCCTTCATTGAGGTCGCGCCCGACTCGCATTTTCCTCTCCAGAATCTGCCCTACGGAATTTTTCGCCCTAACGATGGCCCGGCCCGCGCCGGGGTCGCGATCGGCGAGCTGGTGCTCGATCTCTCCGTCCTTGAGGAAGGCGGATGTTTTCGCGCGCTGAACCTCGGGGCGCGCCACATTTTTGCGGGCGATTCATTGAACGCCTTCCTCGCCCTCGGCCGCCCGGCCTGGCGCGCGACGCGCGAGATATTGCAACATCTGCTGGCGGCCGAGACCGCTACTTTGCGCGACGATCAGGCGTTGCGGGCTCGCGCTTTCCACGAGCAAAAGGCGGTCACGATGCAGTTGCCGGCGCGGATCGGCGATTACACCGATTTTTATTCCTCCTATCACCATGCCTTCAATGTCGGGACGATGTTCCGCGGCCCGGAAAACGCGCTCATGCCGAATTGGAAATGGCTCCCCATCGCCTACCACGGGCGCGCCAGCTCGATCGTCCCGAGCGGCGCCGACGTGCGCCGTCCGCACGGCCAGATCAAGCCACCGGACGCGGAAGCGCCGGTCTTCAGCGCGAGCCGGGCGCTCGATTTTGAACTGGAGGCCGCCTTCTTCGTCGGACCGCCTAACAAACTCGGCGAGCCGGTCCCGATCGCGGAGGCGACCGATCATATTTTTGGATTGGTGCTGATGAACGACTGGAGCGCGCGCGACATTCAGACGTGGGAATACCAGCCGCTCGGCCCGTTCCTCGCGAAGAATTTTTGCACCAGCATCTCGCCTTGGATCGTAACCCTGGAAGCGCTCGAGCCGTTTCGTCGCCTGCTCCCGGCGCAGGATCCGGCGCCGATGGATTACTTGCGCCTGGCGGAGGACTCGACGTTCGACATCCGCCTCCAGGCAACTTTGCAGACCGCGAAAATGAGCGCGCCGCAAACCATCACGCGGAGCAATTTCCAAAACCTCTACTGGAGCATCGCGCAACAGCTGGCCCACCACACCGTGGGTGGCTGCAACCTGCAGCCGGGCGATTTGCTGGCCAGCGGCACGATCAGCGGCCCGGCCGACGATGGCCGCGGGAGCATGCTCGAGCTGACTTGGCGCGGGGCCAATCCGCTGCCCTTGCCGGATGGGGAAACGCGCAAATGGCTAGAGGACGGCGACCGCCTGACGATCAGCGGCTGGTGCGAAGGCGACGGTTACCGGGTCGGGTTCGGCGAAGTAACCGGGCGGATCGTCACCTAGGCAGACCTTTGGTCCTGCCAAGAACATCAATCCCATCCATCAACTTCTCTTTCCGGCCGCGCCCTATATGATCGATGACGTCGACATCAATAACGTTGGAAACAATGATTTCCTGGGCCTGATCGATGACTTTGGGCTGCCTGGTAACTGGTTAATCCGGGCGAATGCGACCGGTGGCGGCGGCGGCGGCGAGATCACGCTCACCGCGTCGGTTCAGGGACGGCACGGCGGCATTAAGGTCCGTCTGGAATGGAGCCCGGCGGACGGCGGCGACATCAACGTCCTGCGCGACGGGGGTCGTGATCGCGACGACCGACGGTGATGGCTTAACTCAGGACCGGCTCCAGACTGGTGGTATCTACACCTATCAAGTCTGCGAACCCGACACGGGCACCTGTTCGAACACGGTGCAGATGAAAGTCCCGTCCAGACAGGTAAGCTAGTCTCAGCCAGCGGGTCGTCCGATCCGGCTTCCTGGCCGCTTCTCGAAATTCAAACCTGTATCCGGGAGCCGTCCGATTCGGCTCCCGGATTTTGTTTTTGTAGCCGCGCCGTCTCGGCGGATGCTACGCCATGCTCTTCGTCGTCGGCACGCCGATCGGAAATCTGGACGACATCACGGTGCGCGCGCTCGAGACGCTCAGGAGTGTCGATCTGATCGCGGCCGAGGATACCAGGCATTCGGGAAATCTGCTCCGGCATTTCGAGATTCGGAAGCCGCTCGTCAGTTATCACGAGCATAACGAAGCGATGCGCACCGCCGAGCTGGCCGAGCGGCTCGCCGCGGGCGAAACCGTGGCGCTCATCACCGACGCCGGCATGCCGGGGTTGTCGGATCCCGGGGCGCGCCTGATCGGCCGCTGCATTGCGGACGATTTGCCGTTCACCATCATTCCCGGCGTCTCGGCGATCACGACCGCATTGGTCGGCTCGGGCCTGGGGATGGAACACTTTTGTTACCGTGGTTTTCTGCCGGTGAAAAGCGGTCAGCGCGCGCGTGAACTGACCGCCACCATGGAACGCCCCGAGACGACGATTTTTTTCGAGTCGCCTTACCGGATTAACAAGACCCTCGCAGCCTGCGCGGAGCTGTTGCCGGAGCGTTCCCTCTGCGTCGCCCGCGAGCTGACGAAGAAGTTCGAGGAGTTTCGCCGTGGGACGGGAGCGGAACTGCTCGCGCATTACGAGGCGCATCCCGCGAAGGGCGAAATCACGCTTGTGATCGCCGGCGCACCTTCAGAAAAACGCGGACGCCGAGAGAGCGAGCCGCGAATTCAGGCAGAATGAGCGAAGCGGCCAAGTCCCTGACCGAACAAACATCTTCAGCACCACGCTGAACCTTTTCAAAGAAACCTTCCGGCAGTGGATCGACGACAAGGCCCCGCAACTGGGCGCGGCGCTCTCTTATTACACCGTCTTCTCGCTCGCGCCGCTCATCCTCGTCCTGCTCGCCATTCTCGGTCTCGTCTTCGACCGAAGCGCGATCGAGGTGGTGCAAGGCATCGCGCAGAAAGCTTCGCAAACGGATAAGAGCGTCCTCGCCACCGTCATCGGCGTCGCCCTCGCCCTCTTCGGAGCGAGCGGTGTCTTCGGCCAGTTGCGGGATGCGCTCAACACCATCTGGGGAGCGAAAGCCAAGCCGGGCGCGGGGATTTGGAGCTTTCTGCGGGCGCGCTTTTTATCCTTCGCGATGGTCGGAGGCATTTGTTTTCTCCTCCTCGTCTCCATGACCTTCGAGAGTTTTTTGAAGGCGTTCGGCCATTATGTGCAGGGGCTTTTCCCGGACGGAATCGTCCTCGCGATGACGGCTTACCTCCTTTTCGACTTCGCCATAATCACGCTGCTCTTTGCCTTAATTTTCAAATATCTGCCCGATGTGAAAATCCGCTGGCGCGATGTCTGGATCGGCGCGGCGATGACAGCGCTCCTTTTCGGATTCGGGAAATGGGCGCTCGGGCTTTATCTCGGGGCGGTTCGGCCGCCTCCGCCTACGGCGCGGCCAGTTCGCTTATCACGCTTCTGCTCTGGGTTTACTATTCCTCGCAGATTTTGCTCTTCGGCGCCGAGTTCACCCAGGTCTATGCGGATTACTTCGGCGGGCATCTCGAGCCGGATGAGCACGCGGTGCGAATCGAGCGCCAGGAAATCGAGCAGCCAAAGGCGTAAGCACGGTCCCGCGGAGGCTTGATTCCACGGCGCGCGGCGTTTCCACTTGTCAAAGCGGAGTGACCATGTGACTTTCTCCGACTTTTCCCAAGGCCATGGCATACGCAATTATCAAAACAGGCGGCAGACAATATCGCGTCGCAGAAGGTGACACGATCGACGTGGATCTGCTCGAGGGCGACGCGGGCCACAAAATGACTTTTGGCGATGTGCTCATGCATGCCGACGGCGACAAACTCACCCATGGCAGCCCCTCCGTCTCGGGCGCGAGCGTGACCGGCGAAGTCGTCGAGCAACGCAAGGACAAAAAGGTCATCGCCTTCAAATATCGCCGCCGCAAAGGCTACCACCGCACCGTCGGGCATCGCCGCAAATTGACCCGGATCAAGATCACGGGCATCAGCCTCGGCTCGAAAACGAAGAAAGCCGCGGCCGAAAAAGAAGCGGGCGAATAACCGCTCTCTCGACTCTCAACCAATCACTCTCAACTTTTCCTCATGGCTCATAAAAAAGGACAGGGCAGCGTTAAGAACGGCCGCGATAGCGTTAGCAAACGGCTGGGCGTGAAAAAATTTGGCAGCGAAACCGTGGTCGCGGGCAACATCATCATCCGCCAGCGCGGGACGAAGTTTCTCCCCGGCAAAGGCGTTGGGCTGGGCCGGGATTACACGATTTTTGCTCTGGTCGACGGTCAGGTGCGGTTCGATCGCGCCGGTCGCCGGGTGAACGTTGTCCCGGCGGAAGTCGCTTCCGCCAGCTAGCCGCTTTTCGTTAGGCAGTAGTCCCCCCGATCGAAAGCACGTCCGCCTCTTTTCCGCATTTGTGCGGGGTCGCGTTCCCGGCTATAAAAAAGGCGCTCGTGAAATACACCACCTATCTCCTCTTCGGCGCGCCCGGCAGCGGCAAGGGCACTCAAGGTCGCTCGCTTGGTTCCATCCCGCGGTTCTTTCATTGCGCCTGCGGCGATGTCTTCCGCACCCTCGACACTCGCACCAAAGTGGGCCGCGCTTTCCTTGAGTATTCGAGCAAGGGCGAGCTCGTGCCCGACGAAATCACCGTCGAGCTCTGGCAGGCCCGAATCGATTCCGCGGTCGAAGCGCATGAGTTCAAGCCCGACATCGATGTGCTCGTGCTCGATGGCATCCCGCGCAATGTCGGGCAGGCCAAGATCATGGACGAAGTCATCGATGTGAAAAAAGTTTTCCATCTTTCCTGTCCCGATCGCGGTCAACTTTTCGTCCGCCTGAAGAAACGCGCCCTGAAAGACAACCGCCTCGACGACGCCAACGACGAAGTGATCAAGCGCCGCCTTCAGACCTACGAGAATGAATCCAAGCCGGTCCTCGAACATTACCGCGACCACGTGCAGATGGTCGACGCGATGGATTCTCCAGCACGAGTCCTCCTCGATATCCTGTCGACGGTGGCAAATGGCGACCATGAGATGGCAGTGGATGGCGACCATGAGTCAGCAGCAGTTTGAGAGCTTCACCGCCTCCAGCCTTTACTGCGAGAAGTGCAAGGCGGCCATGCCCGTGCGCGAAAGGCTCCTCCTTATCCTGCCCGACCGCGAGCTTTACGATTATCTTTGCACGCACTGCGCCTCCTCGGTCGGCCAGCGCGAAGTGACGGCCGGCGATAAATTGATGGCGCGCAGCGCTCCTCCTCGCCCCCCGCGCCGGAAGCAGCCCGCCCGCGGATTGATGCCGTAAGGCGGAATGCGCATCGTCTTCATCGGCACGGGAGAAATCGGCGTGCCCGCGCTGCAGGCGCTCCTCCGCTCCTCGCATAAAGTGATCGCGGTGGTGAGCCAGCCGGATAAACCGGTTGGGCGCGACCAGCGGATTCAACTCACGCCGATCAAAGCGGCGCTTGCTGCCACCTCGGTGCCGGTTTTTCAGCCGGCGCGGATCCGCCATGAGGAAGCCGTCGCCGCGCTCCGCGCCCTCGCGCCCGACGTGATGGTCGTGATGGCCTACGGCCAGATCCTGCCCAGGAGTGTGCTCGAGATTCCGCGACTCACCTGCCTCAACCTGCACGCCTCGCTCCTCCCACAACATCGCGGGGCCGCGCCCATCCAGGCCGCTATCGCCGTTGGCGATGCCGCGACCGGCATCACCGTCATCTACATGGATGAAGGGCTCGACACCGGCGACATCCTTTTGCAACGCACCCTGGCCCTCGCGCCTAACGAGACGGGCGGGACCCTGCATGATCGCCTCGCGCAGCTCGCACCCGAGGCCATGCTCAGCGCTCTCGATCAGCTCGCAGCGCAAACTGCCCCGCGCACTCCGCAGGATTCCACCCGCGCCACGAACGCACCGAAGTTGACCCGGGAGCACGGCAAAATCTCCTGGTCCGATCCGGCCGAAACCATCGAACGGAAAGTCCGCGCCTTCGATCCCTGGCCCGGGGCCTTCACCGAGCTGAACGACGCCGCCGGGAAATCGCGCCACTTGAAAATCTTCCGCGCCACGCTCCTCCCGCATCTCGCCGCCGCGCCCGGAACCGTCTCCACGCCTAACGATTCCGAAATCGTGGTCGCGACCGGCGCGGGCGCCCTCCGCCTCGACGAAGTGCAGCTCGAAGGAAAGCGCCGCATGAGGGCCGCGGAGTTTTTGCGAGGTTTTTCCTCCCAAATCTCCCATTTCTGACCGATCATCCCCCCGAGATGGAGAAAGACACGCCCGCTTACAAGCGCATCGTCCTCAAACTCAGCGGCGAAGCGCTGCGGGAAACCGGCGGCCGCGACACCATCTCGCCCCAGATCGTGAAAGAGATCGCCCGCCAGGTGAAGGAAGTCTACGACCTCGGGGTCGAGATCGGGATCGTGGTCGGCGGCGGCAACATCTGGCGCGGGCTCGCCGCCAGTCATCGCGGGATGGATCGCACGACCGCGGATTACATGGGGATGCTCGCCACCGTCATCAACGGCCTCGCCCTGCAAAGCGAGCTCGAGCAAAGCGGCGTTGTGACCCGCGTCCAAACCGCGATCGAGATGCAAAACGTGGCCGAGCCCTTCATCCTGCGGCGCGCCGTTCGCCACCTCGAACATAATCGCGTCGTGATTTTCGTCGCCGGCACCGGCAACCCCTACTTTTCCACCGACACGACGGCCGCCCTGCGCGCGAGCGAGATCGGGGCCGACATCATTCTCAAGGCAACGAAAGTCGACGGCATCTACGACAAGGACCCGAAGGTCCACCCCGACGCGACACGCTACGAGAAACTCACTTTCACCGAGGCGTTGACGAAGCGCCTGCAGGTCATGGATTCAACCGCCTTCAGCCTCTGCATGGATAACAAAATCCCCATCCTGGTTTTCGACATGCACGTGCCGACCAACGTCCGTAGCGCAGTCCTCGGGGAAAAAATCGGCACGCTCGTGACCGATTAGCGATTGCGATTCGCGTTCCTGCAGCTTTCTTTCACCACTTTATGAGCGCCGAAGAAATCCTCCTTGAAGCCGAAATGGCGATGGAAAAGAGCGTCGATTACATGATCCACGAATTCGCCAGCGTGCGGACCGGGAAAGCTTCGCCGGCCCTAGTCGAAAACGTGGACGTGCAGGCTTATGGCTCGGCCATGAAGTTGAAGCAGCTCGCCCTCATCACCACGCCCGAGCCGCGTCTCCTCGTCGTGCAACCGTTCGATGCCTCGACCGTGAAGGATATCGAGAAAGCGCTCAAGGAATCGAAGATCGGCATCATGCCGCTGGTCGATGGCAAAATCATCCGGCTCCCCATTCCTGAGCTCTCGGAAGAACGGCGCAAGGACCTGGTCAAATCGCTCAAGCAGATGGCCGAGGAAGCGCGCGTCCGCGTCCGAGCCAATCGCCGGGCCGCGATGGATGAAGCCAAGAAGATGGAAAAAGCCGGCGACGCGACCGAAGACCAGTTGCGTGATGCCGAGGATGAAATCCAGAAGCTGACCGACCGCTTCGTGAAATCGATCGACGACCACCTCGAGCGCAAAGACGCCGAGGTCATGAAGGTCTAGCGCAGCCGGCGCGGAGTGGTCGCCAGAAGCACGACTCGTTAGGCGCGCGCCTTTACCGCCGCCACCACTTCCTCTACTTCCACCGCTTTCATGCAGCGGAAATCGAGCGGGCACTCACGCAGGAAGCACGGGCTGCATTCCACCTGGTGCCTGACGACCTGGTTGCCCTGCCCCAGCGGACCGGTCAGGCTCGGCTCAGTCGACCCGAAAACCGCCACCACCGGCACCCCGAGCAAAGCGGCGAGATGCATCGTGCCGGTGTCGTTCGTCAACAGGAGCTGGCATTCCCGCAACTCGTCGATCAATTGCTCGAGCGTCGTCTGGCCGATCAGATTCACGCAGCGGGCGCCCAAGGCGGCGCTGATCTCCGCGCCCACGGCCTCGTCTTTCGCGGTCCCGAAAAGCACCCATTGCCCGCCGACCGCTTCGGCCACGGCCGCGAAACGTTCCGGCATCCAGCGCTTGGCCGGGCCATACGCCGCTCCCGGGCAAAGCCCAATCCGCCGCAGCGTAGCCATCCGCGGCGAAGGAGGAGCGAGCGCGATCTCCCCCGCCGCGGCCTCCACGCCTAACGACCGCGCGAGATCGAGATAGTGTTCCACCTGATGCGGGGGCGGCCCTTTTCGTTCCACCGGCCGCACCACCTGGTTGAGGAGCCAGCGCCGCCGCTGCCCAGCGTAGCCGACCCGGCGTGGAACCCCGGCCAGCCAAAGCTCGAGCGCGGTCCGGAGCGAATTCGGAAAGACCACTCCGACATCGAAGTTCCCCGCCCCCCGCAGCTCCCGGACGGCATGCCAGAGCGATTTTTTGCCTAACGAAAGCACGGCATCCACCTCCGGGACGAGCTGCCAGACGGCCGCGATCTTGGCCGGCGCCAGAATCGTGACCTCGGCATCGGGCCGGCCGCGCTTGATCGCGCGTACCGCGGGGATGCTGATCACGCTGTCCCCCAGCCAATTGCTCGCCCGGATCACAATCCGGAAGGGTTGCAGATCTTTCGCCGCCATCGTTTCCGGGAGGAAAAGTCCGCGCCGATATTTCTCCAAGAGCCAGTCGGGCCGCGGCGTCTTCCAGCGATTGTGCACCCAGAACCAATCCTCCGGGGCGCGCCGGATCTCGTCCGCGATCGCCGCGTTTGCCTTCGCGGTCAGGGAGGGCACGCCGTCGTTAGGCGCATCGAGCGCGGGAGTGAAAGTCATGCGCCATTTCCCCGGCCCATCGGTGTAAAGAGAAGCGGCGATGAGAGCGGCGCCGGTCCGTTTGCAGAGCAGCGCGGGCAGGGGGGAAGTCGAGGCCAGCCGGCCGAAGAACGGGGTCCACAAACCGTGATCGCCGGCATGCTGGTCGCTCAGGATCCCGATCATCCCGCCGCCGCGGAGGAGCCGGATCGCTTCCGCAAAGCCCTCGCTCCGGTCGAAGAGTTCGACCCCGAATCGGCCTCGTTGTTGCCTAACGAAGGGGTCGAGATGCCGGTTCCCGAGTTTCTGGTAGACGGTGCTGAGCCGGGCGGAGCTGAAATAGTGCGGCAGGATCTGCGCGAACAATTCCCAGTTACCGAGATGGCTGAGCGCGAGCACGACCGGCCGCCCGGTGCGCAACTGACGGTGTACCTCCTCCGTGCCTTCGGTCGTGACGAGCGCCGCGACCTCCGCCAGCGGCATGGTATTGAGCTTCATGCCGCTGAGCAGGTTGGCCCCGAGTTGCTCGAAGTGGTGGCGCACGATCCGCCCTTTCTCCGCCGCGTTTTTCTCATGGCCGAAGGCGATCTCCACGTTCCGGCGGGCGAGCCGGCGGTATCTCGGCAGGGCCAGCCAGGCGAGGAAGCCGAGCCCTTTTCCGATGGAGAAAACCACCCGCAAAGGCAGCGCGGTGAGCAGCGCCAGGGCCGTGCGGTAGAAGAGATAGACGCAAAAATCGACCATGCGGGGCAGCCGGCGGAGGCGCGGAAGGAGTGCGGCAGCACCGTAATTTTGCCTGCGAGCGGCTGCAATCATTATAATGTGCTCTCGTGCAGCCCCGTCCTTTCACCTCGCTTCGCTCGGATTTCGTGCGCCTGATTGCACGTCGCTTTGGCGCGAGCAGAATCCTTCTCGCGGGCGCCGATTCGGCCCAGTTCATCGATCAGGCGCAGGAAAATGACACGTCAACCACCTGCTGCCTCGGCCTCGCGGAACTCGAAGCCCTTCCCTCCAACGGCACCTACCCACTCTTCGATCTCGCGATCTGGTTTTATCCGCCTGAAGCCGAATCGGCCAACGGTGGTCCGGTCCTCGCGCGCCTGCATTCGCTGTCCGACACTTTGATCCTCATTCCCGGCGCGGGCGCGAACGTGGCGAAGCAGCGCGCTCCTTTGGTCAAGACTTTGGGCGGCTACGGATTCGTCCCCCGATACGATTCCGACATCGTCGAGGTCCAACTCGGTGCGATCCTCCTGACGCGCCAGCAACCGGACGCGATCCCCGGTTTCATCCCGGAAGTAGAATCCGGCTTCTCCCTCGTCAATGCGCAGCTGCGCGGGCTTCATCGCACCCTGCGCACGCGGATGGCGGAACTGGAAGCCGCCGATCGCCACATCGCGCGACTCGAGGAAAAAGTGCTCAAGCTGAAGCAGGCGAAGCGCGACCTGAAACAGCTCAAGGCGGAGAAGCAGGCGTTGCGCAAATCCCCTGAGCGCAAGGTCGGGCAGGTCCTGCTCGCGCCCTATCGCCTGCCGCAAAAGTTGATCCGGGAAGTGCGCAAACAATTCGGCCGCCCGGCCGCGCCGCAGAACCCGGTCCTCTCGCCTAACGATTACCAGAAATGGCTCCAGCAACGGCGGCCGACCGAGGAGGGGCTGGCCGCGGCCCGCGCGCTGGCCCAGGCCTTCGCCTATCGCCCCCTCGTCAGCATCATTACCCCCGTCTTCAACACGCCCGCCGACTGGTTGAATGAAGCGATCGAGTCCGTCCTCCATCAGGCTTACGACCACTGGGAACTGCTCCTGATCGACGACGGGTCGTCGCTCGCCGAAACCGTCGCCCTCCTCGGCACGATCGAGCAGCGCGACCCGCGGATTGTCCTCGTTAGGCGCGAGAGCACCGGGGGCATTTCCGCGGCCTCGAACTCAGGCCTGGAACGGGCCCGCGGTGAGTGGGTCAGCCTGCTCGATCACGACGACCTGCTCGAGCCGGACGCGCTCTTCGAGGTGGTCAGCTATCTGCAGGAGAACCGGGAAACCGACCTGATCTTCTCGGACGAAGACAAGATCACCGAGGAGGGCCTGGCCGCGCCGCAGCTCAAGCCGGATTGGTCGCCGGACTTCCTTCTCTCCTATAATTACCTTTGCCACTTCACCAGCGTCCGCCGCGAGATCGTCGAAAAGGCCGGGCGTTTCCGGTCGGAGTTCGATGGCGCGCAGGATTACGATCTCTTTCTGCGGATCAGCGAATTGACCACGCGGATTCACCATCTGCCGCGCATTCTTTACCATTGGCGCCGGAGCGATACCTCCACCTCCGATAACATCCGGCGGAAGCCGCAGGCCCTCGAGGCCGGCCGCCGCGCGGTCGAAAACCATCTCGAACGGCGCGGTGAACGCGGCCACGTCACGGTCGACTGGCACACCCACGCTTATTGGGTGAAACGCGAGCTGCGCGAGACACGCCGCATCTCCATCATCATTGCGACCCGCGACCGCATCGATCTTCTCTCCCGCTGCATCGACAGCATCACCTCCAAGACCAGCTACCCCAACTACGAGATCACGGTGGTCGACAACGAGAGCAAGTCGGACGAAGCGCGCGAATATTTCCGGAACTTCGAGCATCGGCTCCTGCAGTTCACGGGCCCGTTTAATTTCTCAGCCTTGAATAATTTCGCGGTCGAACAAACCACCGGCCCGTGGATTCTTTTCCTGAACAACGACGTCGAGGTGATCGAGAGCGAGTGGCTCACCGTCATGGCCGAACATGTCCAGCGGCCCGAGGTCGGCGCGGTTGGGGCGCGGCTCCTTTACCCTAACGACACCGTGCAGCACGCCGGCGTCGTCCTCGGGGTTGGCGGCATCGCCGATCACGCTTTTCGCCATTTCCCGGCCGACGCCCCGGGCGTCTCGCGCCAGCTCCAGGTGACGCGCAACTACAGCTCGGTCACCGGCGCCTGCCTCCTCACCCGGCGCGAGGTCTTCGAAGAGGTCGGTGGTTTCGACGAGGAACGTCTCCCCGTCACTTTCAATGACGTCGATCTCTGCCTGAAAATGCGGCGGGCCGGTTATCTGATCGTTTACACTCCCTTCGCCAAGCTGTATCACCACGAGTCGGCCTCGCGCCGGGTCAGCGTGGAAGCGCTCGAGACCGAGGTGATACGCGAGCGCTGGCCGGACTACCTCGAGCGCGATCCCTATTATCACCCCAACCTTTGCCGTGAGCGGGCCGATTTTTCGTTAGGCAAATAGATCCCAACTCCGATGCACAAACCGAAGCCAGAGCGATGGCACGCCCTTTCCCCGGAAGCTCGTTCCAGTCTCGTGGAGCGCGATTACGCGACCCGCTCCCTTGCCCAGCAGATCGCCGAGGTCGGGATCGAAGCCGGCCGGCTGGCGGCCGCCGACCGGGCCGAGTCGGAAATCGCCGCGGTTTGGATCCCGGGCGTGGAAATCTTCGACCGCACGATTTATCCGCAGCGCCATCGCGGGTCCTTTGGGGAATTCGCCCGGCGCGATGAAGGGATGCTGGCGAAAATCGGACTCTGGCCGCAGCAGTGGGCGGCCGCCCGGATGTTCGCGCAGACTGCAAAAGGCTTTCATATTCATCCGCCGAGCGTGCCGGAGGAAACTTCGCCTAACGACTGGTTCCGACGCCTCTTCGTGGAGGAACCGGACAACTTTGCCCTGCGCCGCTACGCGGAGGAGCAATGGGACGTGATGTTTTTCGTGCAGGGCCGGGCCGAGATGATCCTGCACGAAGCCCGGGCCGGGCTCCCGCCCCGGACGATGCGGCTCTTCATCGATGGCGACGAACACCGCGGGCCGAACAATGCCGGGATCGTGATCCCGGCCGGGGTGGCGCATGCCATCCGGGTCGAGGGCTCGGAGGATTTGATCATGGTTTACGGGACCAGCACTCCGTTCAAGGCGGAGTTCGAGGGCCGCATCGCGAGTGAAGTAGAGACGGCCTCCCTCCCGGAATCCTGGGAGAAATTTCTCGCATGATGGCAGCGTCGGACTCGCCTCGGACCGCTGTTGTCATCCCGATCCGGCGGAGCGCGGAGAGGCTTCTCACCGATCCCACGCTCGCGTTCTCTCAGGAACGAAAGGTCGATTGCAATTGCGAGATCCCTCTCCGTCCTGCGGCGGATCGGGATGACAGATGGAACGGTCGCCTAACGACTAGCCGACCATTTTGAAGCGGCAGTTCGATCCGGCGGAACCGGAGTGGATGGACCGGCCGCAGCCGGTCTCGCCGGAGTTGATTTCCGATCTCGAAAACCTGCGGACCCTGAATCGTTATTTCGGCAGTTATCGGTTGATCCGCTGGTTCCTGCGTCGCCGGATCAAACCAGGCGCTGATCTGCGCATCCTCGATCTCGCCACCGGCTCCGGCGATCTCCCGCGCCTCGTGGTCCAGTTTGCGCGGGAAGTTGGCGCGACCGTGCAAATCGAGGCGGTGGATTTCCAGGCGTCGACGATCGAGATCGCGCAGGAACTCAGCATCGACTTCCCCGAGATCCGGTATCACTGCGCGGACATCCATCACTTCGGCGAGGACGGCGCCTACGACCTCGTCCTCTTTTCCCTCGCCCTGCACCATTTCAGCGCCGAGGAAGCGGCCAGCCTCCTCCGGCGCTGCCGCGCGCTCTCTCGCGGACACGTGCTGGTCGCGGATCTGTTGCGCGGCTGGTTTGCAAAGATCGGCGTCGATCTCCTCACCTTCTTCATTTTTCGTGAGGCAATGACGCGAAACGACGCGCGTGTTTCGGTTGCGCGCTCCTTTTCCTTCCGCGAGCTGGACGATCTCGCGCGCGCCGCGGGTTGGAGCAATTATGGCCATCGCCGCTTCCGTTTTGCGCGCCAGGCGATTTGGCTGGACCCTTCCGCAACCGGACGATGAAAAAATTCTCCACCATCGCAGAGCTGCGGGGCGCTTTGCGCGACCACAGCCAGCGCCGCGTCCTCGTCCCCACGATGGGCGCGCTGCACGCCGGCCATGTCTCGCTCATCCGGCTGGCGCGGACCGCAGCCGGTCCCGAGGGCGAAGTCGCGGTCAGCATCTTCGTGAACCCGCTCCAGTTCGAGCCCGACTCGGATTTCTCGCGCTACCCGCGGCCGGAACCGGCCGACGACGAGATTTGCCGCGCGGAAGGAGTGGACCTGGTCTTCCGCCCTTTGCCTA
>JBBSLW010000035.1:0-19089 GCA_038233495.1 Chthoniobacterales bacterium
GCCGACACCCACCCCCACCCCACAGCCGACACCGACCCCAACCCCAACGCCGACACCGACACCAACCCCAAAGCCGACACCGACACCAACCCCAAAGCCGACACCGACACCAACCCCAAAGCCGACGCCGACACCAACCCCCAAGCCGACACCGACGCCGACACCCAAGCCGACACCGACGCCGACACCCAAGCCGACGCCGACGCCGACACCCAAGCCGACACCGACGCCGACACCCAAGCCGACGCCGACGCCGACTCCCAAGCCGACACCGACGCCGACTCCCAAACCAACTCCGACGCCAACGCCAACCCCCAAACCGACGCCAACCCCGACGCCGGTGATTATTACTCAGCCAACTGATCAAACGGTGACCAAAGGGATGACGGCCACCTTTAGCGTTACGGCCACCGGAAGCGGACTAACCTACCAATGGAAAAAAGACGGGCGCCAGATCGCAGGCGCGACCGCCAGGACCTACAGAACTGCCCCTACCATCCTCGCAGATAATAATTCCACCTTCCGCGTCTACGTCAGTAACGGCGGAGGCGTGGTCGTGAGTAACATTGCAAAGCTGTATGTAAATCCCGCTCCGTCCCCGACGCCGAGGCCTTCGGCGACTCCCACTCCCAGCCCGCGCCCTTCGCCGACGCCCAGTCCGGAGCCCTCCCCAACCCCCGAGCCGCCAGGCGCTCGCAATATTTCGACCCGGTTTGAGGTCGGCACCGGCGACGCCGTTTCCATCGGGGGCTTCATCCTCGCGGGGTCGGCGCCCCATAAAATGATTGTCCGCGCCGTCGGCCCGTCGTTAGTCAAAGCCGGCATTCCGGCGGATGAGGCACTGGCGAATCCGACGGTCGAACTTCACGATTCGACCGGAGCCATCATTGCGAGCAATGACAACTGGAAGGAGAGCCCGAGTGAAACGGAGATCGAAGCCTCCGGGATCGCCCCAACCGAAGATCTCGAACCAGCCGTCCTGGTTGACCTCGAGCCCGGCGGCTACACCGCCGTCGTTCGGGGAAAAGGCGATACAACGGGTATTGGCCTGGTCGAGATTTATGACCTCGATTCTTCAGGGGACTCGACCTCGACGCTCGCCAATATCTCATCCAGGGGTTCCGTACTGACCGACAACACGGTGATGATCGGAGGTTTTATCGTCAACGGTCAGGCCAGGGTTTTGCTGCGAGCGCTCGGGCCAACCTTGAGCGCCTTCCGGGTCAAGGGAGCATTGAGCAATCCGACGCTGGAGGTTTACGATCAGGGCGGGAACCTTCTGGTTTTCAACGACGACTGGCGATCGGATCAAATGGCAGAAATCGAGGCGACCGGCGCCGCGCCGAACGATTACCGGGAGTCTGCGGCCCTGCTCGATCTACCGGAAGGAGCCTATACGGTCGTCGTCCGGGGGTTGGGTAACACGACCGGCGTCGCTCTGGTGGAAGCCTATTTCCTCGGCCCAAAGTAGTCCCGACTCCACCTCACGCGGCACCCATCCGGTGGAATCGTTCCGGCACGATTTCCAGGCGCCGATTGATCAGCCGCGTCCCGGCGGCCGCGATTTTTTGCAGGACTCGCAAGCGCGCCGCGTCGGCGCTGTCGTGCCAGACCGGCTTGCGCGCGAGAACGAGCACGCCCTCCTTCGCCAGCAGCAAACCCCAGCCCAGCGGGGCTTCCGGTTCGCGCAATAGTTCGTTAGGCGTGACGAGGAAGAAAAGATTGGCGCAGGCGTAACGCGCGAGCTTTTCGAATTTGCGACCATCGCGCAGCTGGTTTTGCAGGGCGGTCAGTTCGCGCGTGACGCGGGCGTAACCGCGATGCTCGATCGCGCCGAAATCATACGCGTCCCATTCCGGGAAGAGCGTCTCGCCCGTGCGCAGGGTGGGGTAGTGAATCCGCAAATGTTTCTCCAGGATCTGGCGGCGCCGGTAGACCGACTCGAGCCGGGTCAGGATCTGCGGGCTCCGACAGTCATCACGCCGCAGATCGGGGCCGGATTGTTTGCACTCGAAAACGGCGGTGTGACCGATGGTGCCATTCTTCTGCGGACGATAAGCCGCGACATCGGCGCGGTAGCGACATTGCGGAAGTGATACCTCGAGTGCTGCCAGCGGGTAACCGTTTTCCTGGGCCCAGAGAAGGGCGAGACGTTTCAGTTCGAGATGCGCGGCGGTTTCGCCGCGGCGTGTTGGAGGGACGGGCTCCGTCCCGTCCGTGGTTGGTGAATTCAAACAGGGACGACACCCGCCGCGGCGGGCAGGCTCTGGTCGTCCCTCCAGGGCCGGAGCGGGCGCGACCTTACCTAACGACGCGTCCATTCCGTCAGCTCCCGCGCCCAGTAGGTGATGATGAGATCGGCCCCGGCCCGTTTCAGGCCGGTCATGATTTCGAGGACCGCAGCGCGCTCGTCGAGCCAGCCCTTTTCGGCCGCGGCCTTGACCATCGCATACTCGCCGCTCACGTGATAAACCGCGGTCGTTAGGCCAAAACGTTCCCGGATTCGCCAGAGGATGTCGAGATAAGGCAGCGCCGGTTTCACGAGCACGATGTCGGCTCCTTCCGCGACGTCGAGCGCCACTTCACGCAAGGCTTCGTTCGCGTTCGCCGGGTCCATTTGATAGCCGCGCCGGTCGCCGAATTGCGGCGGGCTCTCGGCCGCTTCCCGGAACGGCCCGTAAAAAGAAGAAGCGAACTTGGCCGCGTAACTCATGATCCCGGTCTGCTCGTGGCCGGCGGCATCAAGCGCTTCGCGGATCGCGCCGATCCGTCCATCCATCATGTCGCTCGGCGCGACCAGGTCAGCCCCGGCGGCGGCGTGGGAGAGCGCGGTTTTGACCAGAAGCTCGACGCTCTCGTCGTTCAAAACGTGGAAATGATCGCCGTCGATCCGGGTCACGCCGCAGTGGCCGTGGCTCATGTATTCGCAGAGGCAAACGTCGGTAATGACGAGCAGCTCGGGGCACTCCTGCTTGATCACGCGGACGGCCTGCTGCACGACACCTTCCGCGGCGTGGGCGCCGGAGGCCTGCTCGTCCTTTTCGTGAGGGATGCCGAAGAGGAGGACGGCCTGGAGACCGGCGGCGGCGGCGCGGGCGGCTTCGGCGGCGACTTCGCCGGGCGGCAGTTGTTCCACGCCCGGCATGCTCTTGATCGGGCGCCGGGCGCTGATCTTCTCGTGCACGAAGAGCGGGAGGATGAAATCGTGCGGGCTGAGGCTGGTTTCCCGAACCAGATCGCGCAGGGTCGCGGTCCGCCGGAGGCGGCGGGGACGATGAACCAATTTCCTCACGGGCCGCAGGCTAATCGTACGGATTAGGGGGAGCAAGCGTGAGGAACGCGCAGGAGGGAGAGTTGACCCGCATACGAGAAGGCTTGTCATCCTGAGCCAGCGCAGCACGGCGATGGATCTCGCAAGTGGAATCCGCGCTTTGTCAGACGAGAGCCCGCGGCTTGCAAAAGGGAGATCCCTCGCCGTCTGCGCGGCTCGGGATGACAACCCCGGCAGGTCGACACGCGCAGGTTGTGCGGTGCGGTGGAGCGGTGTTTGTTGCGCTCGCCGTGCCGCGACCCGTGCCTGAAAAGTCGGAATACCTGCTGATCGATATCAGCAACTCGTTCACCAAGCTCGCCTTTGCCTCGAGCAAAAAGTTGGGCGCGACCGAGCGAATCGAAACGGCTCGTCTGAGCGCCGCGGGCCTCCGGAAAATCATCGGCCAGAAAACGATCGGGCAGATCGTGGTCTCGTCCGTCGTGCCGAAAAAAGACGCGCTCATTCGCCGGGCAGCCGGGAAGACCCGGGTCTCGTTCGTGAGCGCAAAATGTGAGCTCGGCGTGGGCGTGGATTATCCGGAGCCGGCCTCGATCGGGGCGGACCGACTGGCCAACGCGGCGGCGGTGGCGGCGCTCTATGGCTGCCCGGCGGTGGTGGTGGATTTTGGGACGGCCGTGACTTTCGACGTCGTCTCGGCCGAGCGCTCGTATATCGGCGGAGTGATCGCGCCGGGGTTGGAATCGATGACGAGCTATCTTTACAAACGCACCGCCCTGCTCCCGAAGCTCGCCCTCGCGGAACCGCGCAGCGCGGTTGGCCGCTCGACCAAGGCCGCGATGATGTCGGGCGCGATTTTCGGCTATCGCGGTTTGGTCAAAGAGATCCTCGCCCGGATTGGCGCGGAAGCCTTCGGGAAACGTCGGGCGCAGATCGTCGCAACCGGCGGCTACGCGCAATTGATCGCGGCGCGGTTGCCGGAGATCGCGGCCGTGCGGCCGCATCTCACGCTCGAGGGCTTGCGGATCATCGGGAACCTAAATCGTTAGGCCCGGATCGGAACCGGCGGCCGGAAAAAGGAGCGACCCATCCCAAGGCGTGTTGTCATCCGCAAAGCGCATTGTCATCCCGATCCGGCGGAGCGCGGAGAGGGATCCCTCCCATGGAATGAGCGCTTCGTGATTGGTCAAAAGCCGCGGATTGCAACGGGGAGATCCCTCGCCGTCTCCGCGGCTCGGGATGACAACGCTTTGCGAAAGCGTATCCGCCCCACGAGACCCGCGCTCCTTTCGCGCGGCGGAGCCTAACTTCCCCTAACGACGATCTTGCGGTGCAGGAGCCGTTCGTTGTCGAACTCGAAGTAGCCATGAAAATGATCACCCCGGATGAGCAACGGCAGCCAGTGCCGGTCGTCCGCCCACATTTCCTCGTAGGGAATCTGGTCGAGCGGCGTCCAGAGCGGGATCGCTTCGTCGGTCTCGCGCGGCTCGCCGCTAAAATCCGGCGCGTGGAAAACGACGCAATGCAGGCTGTACCCGTCGCGGAATTGAAAATGCAGCTCGCCCCGCTGCTCGGCCCCGAGCGGATGGATCCCGAGTTCTTCGTGCGTCTCGCGCAGGGCCGACTGGAGCGCGGTCTCGCCCAGGTCAATCTTGCCGCCGGGTCCGTTGATCTTGCCCGCGCCGAAGCCTCGCTTCTTGCGGATGAGAAGAATCCTTTCCGCGCGCACGACGAAGAGGAGGTTGGCGCGGACGCGCGGCTGCCAGGTTGCCCAGTCGATCATGTCGCCCGATGAGTCTTAAATCTTGTCAGGCGAAGGGGAGACGGGCTTGATGCGAAGTTCATGAAAGTCGGAGAAGGCACGCTCATTATTCTGCTGGTTCTGATTTCGTTAGGCGCGAATATCGTGGCCCCGACGAAATCGGAGCTCGAGTCGATGTATGCCGCGGCCGCGCACGAAGTGAATGCCGGGCGCTACCGCGAAGCGCTGAAACAACTCGATGCGATCGATGCGCGCCAGCCGGAAATGGCGGCGGCGAAAAATCTTCGGGGCGTGGCCCTGCTCCGGTTGCGCGAATTTGGGCCGGCGGAAAAGGCGCTGCGGAAAGCGCGCGAGTACGATCCGGAGCTCTGGGAAGCGCGTTTCAACCTCGCGGAAGTGCCCTTCCTGGAGAAGCGCTGGGCGGAAGCGCGCCAGCGTTTCGAGGCCCTCGCCGTGGGGAAAAGCGAGCAGGCGCAGGGCACGACCGGAGAGCTCATTCAATTCAAGATCCTGCTGACCTATCTGCTCGAGGGCAAGGAGAAGAAAGCGGCCGCGATCCGGGAGCAATTTACGGCGTCGTCGATGAGCCCGGCGCATTATTATGCGAAGGCCGCGTTCGCCTTCCGACAGAAAGACGAGGGGGAAGCGAGAGTCGCGATAAAGGCGGCGGAGAAGGCCTACCCGAAGCTGTTGAATCAGCTCTTCGCGGAATCGTTTTACGAAATCGGCTGGCTTCAGAAGGAGGATGGCGCGCCGCCGGTCGCGCTGGAGGTGACGTCGTTAGGCGATCGCGCCGCGCAGGCCCAGGCGGATTTTGGAAAGGCGGACCGGGCCTGGCGGCAAGGGGAATATGATGGGGCCCTGCGGCTCCTCGACCAGGTCGACGCGATCGCGCCGAACCAGGCGGTTTCCTACACCCTGCGCGGCCAGATCTTCTTTGCCCAGGGGAAGAACGAGGAAGCGGCAGCGGCCTGGCGCACCGCGCTCCTGGCCGACCCGCAATTTGTCGAGGCGCGCTATTATCTGGCCCGGCTGCCTTTCCGCGAGCGCGATTACGAGGGTGCGCGCCGGCAGTTCGAGGCGCTCCTGGGCGCGAGCGCGGGAGGCAAGGAGGAACGCCAGCGGCAGCAACTGATCCAGTACCAGATTTATCTGACCCTTCTGCTCGAAGGGCGCGACGGTCCGGCCCAGAAAGCGCTCGACGATTTCAAAATGATGGACGACACCCCGGCGCTTTATTACGCGCAGGCGGCCTGGGCTTTTCAGCACGGCAATCTGAAACAGGGGAGCAACTGGCTAGCGAACGCGGCCAATCTCTTTTCGCCCGAGCTCAATCGCGCCTTCACCGCGCCGCTGCTTGATCTCGGTTGGGCCGGCCAAACGAACGCACCGCAGTTGACGGAAAAAACGCCGGCAGCGGTTGCAAAAGCGAGCCCGACTCCAACGGCAACACCGGCAGCAGTCGCGAAAACGAGCCCCACTCCAGCCACGCCGACGCCCACGATAGTTGCGGCGAAGGTCACTCCCGCCGCCGCCACCAGGAGTCCAAGCGCGACGGTTGTCGCAAAAGCGAGCCCGGCTCCAACGGCCATGCCGGCAGCGGTGGCAAAAGCAAGCCCGACACCAGCGGCCACGCTGACGCCAGCGAAAGTCGCAGCGAAAAGCACACCCGCAGTCGCGACCACGAGTCCGACGGCAACACCCGCGCCTCCGGTGAAGACAACGCCAGCCGCGATTGCGAAAGCGAGCCCGATACCGACGGCCACGCCGACGCCGGCGATCGCGGCGTCGAATGTCTCTCCCGCCGCCGCGACCCCGAGCCCAAGCGCGACGGTGGTTGCGAAAGCAAGCCCGACTCCATCAGCCACGCCTGCGCCGGTCGTGAGCGATGGCGAGAAAACCGGCGCGGCCCCGTCCCCCACCGCCGCGACGCCGGCAGCGAAGAAAGTTACGGATAAGAAAAGGAGCGGTGAAACCGAAACTGCCGCGAAGCGAAAAGAACGAAGCAAAGTGAGCCCCGAAGAGAAGAAGGAAATCCGTCGGGCCACGCGCGTTGTTCCCGAGCCGCCCGCCCTTCCGGCCACGCCGGCGCCTCCCAGAAACCTGGGCGATCTCTTGCGTCGCGCCCTGAATACCCGGATAAAAGATCCGCCCGGAGCGAAAGCCAGTCCCAGCCCGGCTGCGACCGTTTCGCCTGGCTCCAAGGCCCCGGATACGCGACCGAATTAAAACTTGTCTTCGCCCAGCGGTGACGGATTGATGCGCACGGTGATGAAGATTCGGAAGCTTGCGGCAATTCCCCTCCTGCTCCTGACTTCCTTCCTGGCTTTTGGAGCAGCTCCCAGCGCTTCACAGCTCGAGTCGATGTACGACAAGGCGTTCCGCGCCTTCGACACTGCGAAATACGACGAAGCGCTTAAGGCGCTGGACGCGATCGATGCGCGCCAGCCCGATCTCGCGGAGTCGCACAACCTGCGGGGCGTGGTCTACATGCGGCAGGAAAAATACGACAAGGCGGAGGCTGTCTTTCGCAAGGCTCTCTCGATCGAGCCCCGCTTTTGGAATGCCAGTTTCAACCTGGCCGAGATTTCTTTCCAGCAGAAGAACTGGGCGGAAGCGCGCAACCGCTTTGAGGCGCTCATGGCGGGTGAGAGCGACGGGATGCTGCCAGAGACGAAACAGCTCATCCAATACAAGATCCTGCTCACTTTCGTGCTGCAGGGGAAAGATAAAACCGTCGATTGGATTCTGAACAAATTCGAGTCGGCAAAGGATAGCCCGGCTCTCTACTACGCGAACGCGGCGATAGCCTTCCAGCATGCCAACACGAAAGAAGCGCAGGATTGGATGACGGCGGCTCGGAAGAAGTTTTCAGCCCCGCTGAACAAGCTTTACGCGGAATCGTTCTACGACATCGGGTGGATACAGAAGCCGGCCGGGGAACCGCGAGCCGCGCTGGAGATTACTTCGTCGACCGCGCGCGCCGAACGGTTGAAGGCGGATGCGCAGGCCAATCTTGAGGAGGCAGAACGGGCGCTCCAACAGCGCGATTTTGACCGTGCGCTCAAGTCTCTCGAGGACGTGGAGGAGGGCATGGCTAACGACCCTGCCGCGGCTAATCTGCGAGGGAAGATCCTGATGGAGCAGAAGAAGCTGGATGAAGCAGAAGGCATGTTCCAGAAAGCGCTCGCGGCGAATCCCGAATTTCGCGAAGCGCAATACAACCTGGCGCTGATCCTTTTCAAGAAAGGCGACTACAACAAATCCCGTGACCGGTTCGAAGCACTCTACTCGGAGACGCCCGGTGGGGAAAAGAACCAAGCTACGCAGCTGATCAAGTTCAACATTTTCCTCACCCTGCTTTTGGAGGAGAAAGAGGCCGAGGCCAGGCAGTTGATGGAGCAATTCAAGTTTACCGGGGACACGCCCGCGCTTTATTATGCACAGGCCGCCTGGGAATTTAAGCACGATGGAATGGAGCGAGGGGCCGATTGGGTCGACTCTGCACGGAAGATTTATTCGCCCGCGCTCAACATGATTTTCGCTGACTCATTTGACGGGCTAGGCTGGCTGAAGGGGACGAAAACGGAAACGACGCCAGTGACTTCAGCCCTCGCTCAAGCCAATGCGTCACCAGCCCAGGGACCAATGCCTGCATTGCGTTTCGGCGCCGCGGAAACCAGCCGGCCTCTGGAGACGACGGAGGGGCCGGCGCCTGTGACGGACGAGGCAACAGCGAAGGCCGCCGCAGTCGCTACACCGGTGTCCTCGCCGATATCAGCCGCTAAACCCACTGCGCCACCCAGGATCGCGCCTACGACTCGCGCCGCTGCCAAGCCTGCATCGAAAGCGCTCGCTTCGGAAAAGGTCCGCCCCTGGTCGTGGAAAGCTTTTTCCGAAAACAACAGCTCCGTTTCTCGGCCGCGAAACCTGCTCGTCGCGGCCTTGGTGCTCACTGGCGTTGCGCTTCTGGTTTGGCTCGCAGTGCGTCAATTTCGTCGCGGTGTTTCCAGTGCAATCGCCGACAGTTCTGGCGAGCCGTCAACTGACCCGTCCCTTCCCGGCGAAAGCGCTCCGGGGGGTGAAGAAACGGTCATCTCCCCTGATCTGCTCTCGGGCGGTCCATCCAAGGTTTCGATAGAACTCGAGGGGAGCGAGCCTTTCGTTCTGAAACCAGCCGTGAGCATGAACGGAATCATGGCTGGAGCATCCGCTGCTGAAGTTGCCGCCCCGGTTGCCATTTCGCCCAGCGGACCCCAAGAGTCGCTGCCGGCGCAGCCTGGGGGCATTCAACCTGAACCACTCGTACCGAAGGTTGGCGAAGTTGGAGCTGAAGTTTCGACTCCAGAGGAGCAAGTCGCCCACTCTTCAAGCGAGGAACCGGTCACTGCCATTGCCGAGGAGCCGACGCCAAAAGTCGACCGGTCGAGCGTGGAGGCTACGGGACCTGACGCCGCCAGGCCTGAAGGAGGGGGAATGATACCCGAGACCGGGTTTGTGCTGGTGGGAGAACCGGAAATGACGGCAGAAGAGCCGGTCGGTCAAGGCCAGCCGATTCCTCAGCTGGCCACAGCTTTTGCCGCCGAACCGGTTATCTCCGAACTAGCCCAGCCCGAGGCGGAGTCCGTTTTGGTTTTAATTGAACGGGAGGCTGCGGTAGCTGCTCCGATTGTCGCTCGCCAAACGGCCAGCTCCTCGGTTGAGACTCCTTCTTTTGCGTCCAACGTCATTACCAGCCAACCAAGCCAACAGTCGCCGCCCGCGATTTTTCCCGATTTCATGGCTGACACCCCCGCGGTCGCTACCGATTTCGCCTTGCCTAAGCCTCCGCCCACCATGTCGATCGAACATCCAGACAGAGGCGTCCCCACCACGGTGCGGATCAGTTTCGCGCTGGAGGTTGCTGGAATGCAGCTCACCCCCGACTTCAAGATGAGCCGTTTGCAACTCAAGCCAACCTCCAAGGTGGTCTCGATGCGTTTTGAATCGTCGGAGGCTGACCAACCGCTCACGAAACTGCCGCTCAATTTTGAAGTGGCGAAAATCGATCTGAGCGGCCAAAGCATCGAGACCCTACGCCTCACGCCTTCGGCCCATCAAAAGCCGGCCATTACAACCACCCCGCCTTCTTTTTCCATTTCCGGTGTCGAAGTGATCGCTGGTTCAGCGACCGCTCCGGTGCAACTCATCGCTTCGAGTCAAGAGCGCCCGTCCGTTGAACTGACGGCGGAATTCAGAATAGCGGAGATCGAGTTCTCGCCGATTTTTGAAATCGCGAACATTGTTTTGTCCCCGATTTCCAACAGGGTCTCGATGCAGTTCCCTGGCTATGGACCGGCCTCGATCGACCTTGGCTCGACCTTCGAAATCGAAAGCGTGGGTGTCGCAGCTGGTAACGGGATCGGCCTGATCCGAGTCGCATCTCGGTACGCGGGGACCTAGATTTTTAGGTGCAGTGTTTTAGACAACCGCGGCTTCCGCTGGGCTCCTACCGAGCGGGCCGCCAAAGGATTCTCTGCATTTGACCGCCAGCGAACCCGCCGGAGGAAACGAGGTCCGACTCGCGCGAACGATCGATTTGACTCAAAAGAACGATAACCCAGAGTTGACGCGCTATGCTGGGGCGTCGAACGAAGATGCGAGTGCAGAGAAAAATACAGCGGTCGAACGCCGCGAAGTTTTCCCGCAAGATTCGCCGCCAATCAATACGAACAACGCTATGTCTGAGCTAACCCAATCGAAAACAGAATCCAATCCTCAACCCCCAGCGTCGAGAGAAGCTTCCGACGGACGCGCTGACAGCAGCTCAGCGGGCTCTTCTAGTGGAACTCCCGCGTTCGGATCCGCCGTGCAATTAACCTTTTCGCTGCAAATCGCATCCCTGCAGTTGACGCCGGCTTTCGCGGTTGGTTGCCTGCGGCTGAAGCCGGTTGCCAAGACGGTTTCGATCTGTCTTGAATCATCGCAAAATCCGCAGTCGGCGATGAATGTTAAGATTGATTTTGAAGTGGCAGATATTCAGCTGGCCGACGGATTCATCCGCACGATTCGTCTCCACCCGGCCGCACAGAAACCGACAAGCGCTCCTGGGCAATCGTCTGCCGCGTCAACATTGGAATTTGTAGCCAGCGCGGGAGACTCGCCGGGAGAACTCATTCCGTCGCGTCAGTCAGAGGCGTCTGTCCGGTTGACGACGGAGTTCAAAATCGCCGCGATCGAATTTTCGCCGCTTTTCCAAGTGGCGGCCATCGTGCTCAATTCGACCTCAAAGAAGGTTTCGATGCAGTTGCCAAATGCGGATGCCAGCTCGACGGAGAATGCCCCGGTTTTTGAGATGGAAAACGTGCAACTGAATGGCGGGAAAGAATTGGAACTGATCGAGGTCGCGCCGGCGCATGCCTAACGAGCGACCGGAGCTTCCGGAAAGCTTGGAGCGCGCGGGAGCGCCGTCACCCCGGGCGAAGGTTCTGGTCACGGGCGACTAGTGCTTAGCGCCCTCTTTTTCCGCTTGGGAGGTCCCTCGGCGCGCTGCGCCAGCCTCGGGATGACAAAGGGCGGAGGTTAGCGGCCTACTTGAATTTTTTCCAGTTCAGCGAGCGAAGCGACTTGGGCAGAAATTCGCCGTTCTCCCGGATCAGCTTCCCATCAAAATAGATTTCGCCGCCGCCGTAATCCTTGCGCTGAATGCAAACCATGTCCCAGTGGACCTGGCTGCGGTTCCCGTTGTCCGCCTCCTCGTAGGCCTGACCGGGTGTGAAGTGGAAGGACCCGGCGATCTTCTCATCGAAGAGAATGTCGCGCATCGGGTGCATAATGAAGGGATTGCAGCCTAACGAAAACTCACCGATGTAGCGCGCGCCCGGGTCGGAATCGAGCACCGCGTTGAGCTTCTTCGTCTGGTTGCTCGTGGCCTCGACGATTTTCCCATCGCGGAAATCGAGCCGGATGTTATCGAAGGCGCTGCTCTGGTAAATGCTCGGCGCGTTGAAGGTGACGTGGCCCTGGACCGAATCTTTCACCGGGCAGCTGAAGACTTCGCCGTCGGGAATGTTGCGATCGCCGCCGCAGATGATCGCGGAGATTCCCTTGATGCTGAAACGCAGATCCGTCCCCGGCCCTTTGATCTGTACCTCGTCGGTTTTTTCCATCAATGCTTTGAGGGCTTTCATCCCAGGCTGCAGCTTGCGGTAGTCGAGCGTGCAGACCTTGAAGAAGAAATCTTCAAACGCTTCCGTGCTCATCCCGGCGAGCTGCGCCATCGCCGGCGTGGGCCAGCGGAGCACGACCCATTTGGTTTTCTGCACCCGCTGGTCCTGGAGCGGCCGCAGCTTTTTTGCGACCAGCTTCATTTTCTCGACCGGGACGTCGGCCAGTTCGCTGATGTTGTTGCTCCCGCGGATCGCGATGTAGGCGTCCATTTTTTTCATCCGGGCAAGTTCATGCGCGGCGGTCAGGTCGAGCTGGCGTTCATCGATTTCGAGCGCGAGCTCGCGGCTCACCTGGGCGCGCTGGATTTGCACGAACGGCACCGCCTTCGCTTTCCGCGCGGCGCGGATGATCGCGACGACCATTTCCTCGGGCGCGTCGAAGGCTTCGATCAGGACTTTTTCGTCCTTTTTCAGGGTGGTGGAATAATCGACCAAAAGGGAAGCGAGCTTGTCGTAACGGGCGTCTTGCATAGGGCGATATCATCCCATCGCGAGGAGGCGATGCAACCCGGCTCGCGCACCATAATCGTACTCGTAATCGTTCTCGTCCTCGTAATCAGACGACGATGAAGAACGAGGACGAGGACGAGCAGGATTACGAGCAGGAGGTGGGGGCCGCCGGGTTCAAGAAAATTCCAGGCGGGCCGCGAAGGCGCCGTCGAAGCCGTCGCGGAAAGGCCGGCAGGTTTCCGAGGTCGTTAGGCGAAAGACCGGCGCCTCGCGGAGGAAAGCCGCGATCACTTCCTCGTTTTCCTCCGATTCCAGGCTGCAGGTGCTGTAGACGAGCGCGCCGCCGCTCTTGAGAAATGGCGCGACCGCCTGGAGGAGGGCGAGCTGCTGGCGCGGCATCCAGGTAAAATCGTCCGGCCGCAAACGCCAGCGGACATCGACCCGCCGCCGCATCACGCCGGTGTTCGAGCAGGGCGCGTCGAGCAGGATTTTGTCGAACGATCCCTCGGCCAGGCCGGCGCCGCGGATCGACTCCGGGTCGAGCCAGTCGCAGCGCAGGATGCACGCCGATTGCAGGCCCAGCCTAACGAGATTGGCGCGGAGACGTTCGAGCCGCGTTTCCTCCTGGTCGGCCGCGACGAGCGTGCCTTCGTTCGTCATCAACTCGGCGAGGTAAGCCGCTTTCCCGCCGGGCGCGGCGCAGGCGTCGAGGACGGTTTCCCCGGGGGCCGGGCGGAGGAGTTCGCAGGCCAGCGCCGTGCTCGGGTCCTGGATGTAGCATTCGCTTCCCGCGAGGGCCGTGGCGAGATCGGGCAGCGCGACAAAGTTCGGACGGCCCGGCAGAAGGGAACTGCCCGGATGGCGCTGGAGAAATTCCGCGACCGTCGTCTGGAGCCGGTTCACTCGGGCGTAAAGCGGGGCCGGCCGGTTATTCCAGGCGCACAGTTCCAGGGCGGCGGCGGCGCCGAACTGGGCCGACCATTTCTCGACCAGGAACTCCGGCGTCGAGAAGCGGACATGCGCCGGCACTGCCTCGGCCAGTGTCGTTAGGGCAGTTCGTTCGCGGAGCGCGCGACGGAGGATGGCGTTGACCACGGAACGGGCTCGCGGGCGGGTCAATTCCACCGTCTCGAAGACGGCGGCATGCGGGGCGGTCTCGAGGAGGAGGATCTGGTAAAGGCCGAGCCGGAGGAGGTCGCGCGTGCCCGGGTCGAGCGGCTCGTGGCGGAGCTGCGCGATCCAGAAATCGAGCAGGCTAAGGTTGCGTAGGACGCCGTAGAAAAGCTCGAGCGCGAACCCGCGATCGGAAGATCCGAGCGCGCTCGACGCGAAAATAGCGGCGGCGATCTTGTCGGCAAATTCCGTCCCGTTGCGCCAGCGTTGCAGCGCATCGAGGGCGAGAGAACGGCTGGATGATTTCACGCGCTGTGGACGAAGCGCCCGCCTTGGACACCGTCGTTAGGCCGGTTTCGTCTGCGGCCGGCCGATCGAGGTGTAATGGAAACCGAGTTCGCGCATCGTTTCCGGACGATAGAGATTGCGTCCGTCGAAAACGAGCGGGGTATGCATCTTTTCGCGGACGGCGGCGAGATCGACGTTCGCAAACTCGTCCCATTCCGTCGCGATGATGAGCGCTTCCGCGCCTTCCACCGCCTCGAGCGCGGTCTCGGTCAGGCGCGCGCCGGCGATCGCCTGCACTTCGCGCGCTTTCTCCATTCCCTTGGGATCGTAGGCCGTGACCTGCGCTCCTTCCTTGAGCATGTCGGCGACGAGCTCGATTGCGACCGAGGAACGAATGTCATCGGTGTCGGGCTTGAAAGTGAGACCCCAGACCGCGATTTTTTTGTCGCGCAAAACCCAGAGCTTGTCGCGCACGACCTTGAGGAAGCGCTCCTTCTGCGAGGCGTTGATCCGTTGCACCTCCTTGAGGAGATGGAACGGCACCCCGAGCTGTTCGCTGATCGTGATGAAAGCCGCGATGTCCTTTGGGAAACAGGAGCCGCCGTAGCCGATCCCGGCGTTGAGGAAATTCCGCCCGATCCGCCGATCCATGCCGATGCCATCGGCCACTTTTTCGACATCCGCGCCGCTCGCATCGCAGATCGCGGAGACGGCGTTGATGTAGGAAATCTTGAGCGCGAGAAAGGAGTTCGCGGCGTGCTTGATCAGCTCAGCGCTGTTGATATCGGTCACGAGGATCGGGGCCATGAAGGGCTCGTAGACCTTCTTCATCAGATCGACCGCGCGCTCGCTCGAGGCGCCGATCACGATCCGGTCGGGCTTCATCAGGTCGGCCACGGCGCAACCTTCGCGGAGGAACTCGGGGTTGCTCACGACATCGAACTCGGCGCCATGCTTGTTATAGCGCCTGATCGATTCCGCCACTTTCTCGCCCGTCTTCACCGGGACGGTGCTCTTGTCGACGATCACCCGGTAGTCAGTTAGGACGCCGGCGATTTCGCGTGCGACTTTCTCGATGAAACTCAGGTCGACGCTGCCGTCGGCATCCTGCGGGGTCGGAACCGCGATGAAGATGACCTGCGCGTTGTCGACCCCTTCCTTGATGCTGCTGGTGAAACGCAACCGGCGCGCAGTCACGTTGCGATGCACAATTTCTTCCAGGCCGGGCTCGTAGATCGGCACCTTGCCGGCCTGGAGGGAATCGACCTTGCGCTGGTCGTTATCCACGCAAATGACGCTGTGCCCGACGTCGGCAAAACACGCGCCGGTGACAAGACCGACATATCCGGAACCGACGATTGAGAGATCCATGGGAAATTAGATTGCGGATTGGGGATTGCGAATTGCGGATTGCTGCTGGTGGAGTGTGGGTCTGGCAAAGGACATTCGCCCTCTTTTCAATCAGAAATCAATAATCAGCAATCAGCAATTCTCTTAGGGCGTTTGGTTGGCGCCGGCCGGGTCGAAGTTCAGGTCGAGTCCGAATTTCGGGAAAGCCTTGAGCGTGAAGGTGAGGAGGACGCCGTATTCCTTGACCCCGCCGTTATTACGAATGATCGCGCCTAACGACGCCACCCAGCTCGTCAGGTCGCGATAAACCGAGTAGCGCTGCTGCTCGACGATGTTGGTGTTGGCCTCGTATTGCTCGAGGAAGCTGAAGCCCCAGTTGTCGTCGATCCGGTAATAGCCGCCAAGGGTGAAGAGGCTGCTGTCGAGGAAGAGCGGGTTCCCTTCCAGGTACCGATGACCAATCGTGAGGACGGTGTTGGCGGTAGGCTTGAAGTTGATGCTGGTGTTGACCTCGGTGAAGCCCTGGTCGAGGAGCGGGACCTGCGATTCGAAGACGAGCGTGGCCCACGGCACGGGGGTGAAGCGCACCCGGTTGAAGACGTTCGAGTAATCCGTTTTGTCGAACGGGTTGTCGAAGTTCACGTCGAAGAACGTTTCCAGCTCGAGCCAGCTCACGGTGAGATCGTCGCGCCGGGTCTGAAGACGGTTGCGCACTCCGACGCGCAGGATGGTCCAGTTATCGATCGCGTCGATCGAGGTGTATTGCGGGAAATCGATCGGGTTCAGCTTGGTCGAAGGCTGGACGCGATCGAACTGGAGGATGGTCGTGGGATCGACGTTCGGCGAGGAGACGTAGGAGAGATTAAAAAACGGCTGAATGATGTGGCGCAGCCCATCGAGCCCGAGGAAGCGGCTCTGCGCGTCGTCCCAGGCCCGCGAGACCTTGAAGGAACCTTCCAGCCCGGCATTGAAGATCGAGCGGAAAGTGTCTCCCGTCGTCGGGCTGGGCAAGGCGATCCGCGGATTCGGGAGCGGAAACTCCGGCGCGAGCGGGTCCGGCACGGCCGGGAAGAGGAGGGGATTGAGCTGGTGCGTCGCGCTGTAGTAGGTCTCGCGAAAACCGATCCGCGGCACGAGCGCGAGGAAGTCGAAGTAGGTGTTCGGGTAGATGAGCTGGTGGAAGCTGTCGATCCGGAAGGCGCCGTAATCTTCAAAGACTGAGTTGGCCGGAAAATTGCGCCGCAACTCGCCTAGGCTGGTTTCGCCCTCGTAGAAAATCGGGCCGCCGAAAAGCCTGTGGCGCTTGATGTCGAGCGCCACTTCCGGGAGCCGCTCGGTCGTTTCGAAAAAGGTGTTGAGCTGGAGCCGTCCATAGGCCGTCAGGGTGTAGACCGGGCTCGTCTTCGTGATCGCGACGTTGCTGTCCGGCCGCGGATCGACCCGGAACTCGCCCGGAAAAAAGTCCTGGAGGAGAAAGCCGTCGCTCAACTTCGTGATGTCGGCCGTCGCCTCAATCGTGTCCGTGATCTGGGTGCGATCGCGGAGCGTGAAACGGTAACGGCTCGTCGGGGTGCCGTTGCGCGCGAGCGAGGTGCGGTTCAGGTCCGGGTTCTGGTCCTGCAGATAATAGGAAGTGATCTTCGCGATGCTGTTGTCGTCCTTGCCGTAGCGAATCTCGGAGTCGAATCCGAGCGCCGCGCCGCGCCGAGTGCGATAATCGAACTTCACTGTGCTCGTGATTTTCTCCCCGATCGGGAACGTGATCTGGCCGAGGAGCGACGGGCCCCACGAGCTCAAATAAGCCGGGGCGATCGAGTAACTGAAGGAACGATCGAGCGACTGGTAAAGATAGGGAAACCAAAAGACCGGCACCTGGCCGATGTAAAAGGTCACGTTCTTCATCACCACGCGATCGTCCGGATAAATCCGCACGCTCTGCGCGTTGAGATGGAAGTCCGGCTTCTCCGAGTCGTGGGTCGTGAAAGTGCCGTTCTTGATCTCGTATTTGTCGTCCGAGGCGCTTTGCACCGCCTGGCCCTCGACGAGATACGGGTAAGTGCCGGAGCGCATCCGGTCGGCATTGATCGCCTTCGTATCAAGGTCGTAGGTCGCTTCCTCGCCGATGTAGAGCGAGACCCCGCGATAGATCCGCACATGGCCGCGGAGCAGGATGGTCCGTTTCGTCTTGTCGTACTGCGCGAAATCCGAATAGATATCGGTGTCGCCGAAATGGATCGCGACGTTGTCGCGCGCGGTCGCGAGGCCGTTGTCGTAAGTCGTCTGGCCGGTGGAATTGATCTCGATCGGGAGAGAGCCGGGACCTTCCAGATTCTGCCCGTCCAAGCGTGCAACGGCGAGGAGGAAAAGAAGCAGATAAACCGGCTTACGCATCGCGGACGCCGAAGTTACGGTGAGGCCGAGCCGTTGCAAAGTGAAAAGCCACGCGCCTTTCCGCGAGAGGGCGAAATTGTCATCCAAAAGTTTCTCGCCCGACGGAGGCCTAACGGCGCAGCGCCAATCCTGCGACCTGCTGATTCAATCCGCAGGTCGTGACCACGGCCCGCTCCCAGGCTTGGCCGCCCGGCTTCCGCTCGCTCGTTAGGCCGGAAGCTTCTCCGGCGTGCAGGACCGGCGGGAGACGCTGCGTCATGAGCGCCTGCGCCGCGCAGATGACCTGCCAGATCGCGCCCGCCGCCACGCTTTCCCCGAGCGCCGGCTTCGCGGTGTAGAGCGCCGCGTTGGCGTAATACTGCGCGGCCGCCGCTCGCTCCCCGGCGTCTACAAAGGTGCCGTTCGCGCTCGCGATCAGCAGATCGGTCGGCCTCTCGCCTTGGAGCGTGCGGCCGATCGTGTCGAGCAATCCGGCGGCGTCGCGTTGCCGGGCGAAATTCCCGCCCGGCTCCACCCGCTCGAGCGCGAGCGCGCCGTCCCGCGCGAGCAGGATTGCGCCCGCGCCTTCGCTCAGGACCATCCCGCGCGGCGGTTCCGCGAAGGGCTCGATCGGGGGTCCGCTCCGGAGCAGGCGCCACCTCCGATACGCATCGCAGAGCAGCCAGTCGGCTTCCTCCGCGCCGACCACGAGGCAACGGTCCAGCTCCGGGCTGGCCATCAGATCCTCCGCCATCCGCAACGCCAGGATGCCGACCGCGCCGTCACCGACCAGAGTGTAGCTCGCGCCCGTGATCCCGAGGATGGCGGCGAGATGGCTGGCCGGCGCATTGAAAACCGTCTCGGGGAAAAGGAGCGGACTCGCCGCCGACGCGCCCGCCCGCACGATCTCGTGATAGAAGCGTTTCGTGTAAATGACCCCGCCATTCGAGATCGCGAAGATGAGCGCGGTCCGCGCCGCGCTCGCTTCATCCAGCGCGATCGCGGCATCGCAAAGCGCGCCGAGCCCGGCCACGACCGCGAAGCGCGAGATCGCGCTCGAGCGCCGGAGCCGCGGCTGGCGGGCCGCCTCCGCGATCGCTTCCGGCGGAACCGCGTAGGAGGGATACTCGCGCCCGCCTAACGACCCCGCGATCGGGTGCGCAGTCGCGCTTTCCCCGGCGAGCAGTTTTTCCCAGACTTCCTCGAGCGCGCTCCCCAGCGGCGTGACCCATCCCAGGCCGGCCAGGCGGAGGCTCATGCGGCTTGCGTCTGGAGCA
>JBBSLW010000036.1:0-18928 GCA_038233495.1 Chthoniobacterales bacterium
CCGTCTTCCGAATGCGAGCTGCCGATGATGTCGTTCGTGATCATGCCGGCGATGTTCCATTTTTTCTCCTTCGCCTTGTTCGCCCAATGGGTGGAACCGAGAAGCCCCTGCTCCTCGCCCGCCACGGCCATGAAGACGAGAGTCGCATCCCATTTCTGTTTCGACATGACGCGCGCCATCTCGAGGACCGCGGCCACGCCCGAGGCATCGTCGTTCGCGCCCGGCGCGTCGGATTTCGCGTCGAGCGGATCGCTCGCGCGGGAATCGTAATGCCCGCTCACGACATAGATTCGATCCTTCGATTCCGCCTGCTCGCCTGGGAGAGTCGCGACCACATTCACCATCTGCACCATCTCGGGATTTCGCTCGCCCGGCGGCTGGAGAAATTCATCCATCGTCACCTGAAGGCGGCCGCCGGAATCCTTGGCGTAACGCTGAAACTCGCTCTGCAGCCAGCGCCGGGCAGCGCCGATCCCGCGGGTCTCGCTCTCCGTCTCGGAGAGGGTGTGGCGCGTCCCGAAACTGACCAGCTTGCGGATGCTCGCCTCGATGTTGCTCGCGGAAATTTCTTTGACCACGGCGGCGAGCTGCGGGTTGGAAGCGGGAGAATCCGCGGGCCTCGGGCTCGGGGCGGCGGCCGCGGCGGTTATACCGAGGAGCAGGAAAAGAAAAGTAGTGCGCATAGGAAAAAAAAGGACCGGAGACGGTCCATCCGGAAGGTAACGCCGTTGCCGGCCCACGCCAGCCCGGACTCGGGAATGCGCCTAACGACTCGTGGCGCTCGTCTCCGCGAGGTCACGGCGCGACACTTCCTCGTCGAGCCGGCGATAGGTGACCCGAATCCCGGGATCGAGAATCGTGGCGGACCAACCGCGGGTTTTGGCAAAAGCCTTAATCTCGGCGAAGCGCGCCTCGCGTGTCTCGTCGACAAAGGGCCAGACGCCCCCGAGCTCTTTCTCGAAGACGGTGCAGAATTTGTGCTCACTCAACCGTTCTGGATGTGACGAGCCAAGGCGTCCATGAGGACAGAATCGTTGGCTTCTTCCGGTAAAGCGAAAAGTATTTTTCAGCTCGTTCCTAACGCTGCTGCCCGACCCACTGCGTCGCGTAGCGCACCACCTCGCGCGCACTCGGCACCCCGAGCTTTTCCTTGATGTTGGCCCGGTGCGCTTCCACGGTTTTTTTGCTCAAGTGCAAATCGGAGGCGATCTCGTGCATGTCGCGACCTTCGCCGATCAATTGGAACACTTCCAATTCCCGATCCGTCAGGCGATCGACTGCGCTGCGGGCTTCACCGCCACCCTGGATATGATCGAACAGCATCCGCTTCGTCATGGTGGGGCTGATGTAGACCTCGCCATCGATCACGCTGCGGACGGCACTGAGAATGGAATCGAGCGCCTCGCGTTTCATCACGTAGCCGCGCGCGCCCGCCCGGAGCGCCCGCTCGGCGTAGAGCGCTTCGTCATGCATCGAGACGACCAGCACCGGGAGGTCCGGTCGTTCGGCCTTAAGGGATTTAGTCAGCTCGATCCCGTTGGCGCCGCCGCGCAGGCCCACGTCCACGATCGCGAGATCGAAACGGCGCGTGCGGATGGCGTTGAGCGCGCCGCCACTGTTATCGGCTTCGGCCTGGACTTGGAGATCATCCTGCGAATCGAGCAGCTCCGTCATTCCTTTGCGAAAGAGCGGATGATCGTCCACCAGCAAAATGGAACGCCGCTTGATTTTGGTCCTCCCGTTGGAAGCAATGGTTTTCTTCATGAGGGCGAATGGTTTGGCCACGACCGACGCTCCCTTCTATCGCACGGCGCCGCTCCCCTTGGATGGCATTATCTTTCGAAATGCCTTAACAAACTTCGGGCCCGGCAGGCGGCAGCTGCCGCTTTACGTCAGCAATTTGGGCGCCGAAAAAGGTCAGGCCTCCGCCAACAGCGATCGCAACTTGTGGAAGTCGAATGGCTTGGTCAGATACTCATCGAACCCTGCCTGCAGGCCGCGTTCCCGATCGTTCTTCTGCCCAAACGCGGTCAGGGCGACCGTCTTTCTCCATGACTGCCGTTTTTTCGCTTCCACGATCAAATCCAAGCCACTGCCATCAGGCAGCCCGATATCGCTCACGAGAATGTCAAATTGCAGACTACTCAGGAGACAGAGCGCCTCCTCCATGTTGGCCGCGGTCGCGACCTCATGCCCGCAATGAATGAGGAGTGTCGACAGCACCGTGCGGCTGTCGTCGTGATCCTCCACGAGCAAGATGTTCACACAGATTAATCGGAACATCCCCGACGGGTGCGCGGAAAAAATAACATGTCGTTTTCGGGTGACGAATCACGCCGAATACGGAAAGGGCGAAGGGCAGTTCGTTTTCGAGGAAAAAAATCACCGCCCCCCACGCCCGAAAGGACATGAAGGGCGGCTGTTCCCCCCAGAACATTGGCAAGTTGCCAAAGACCTAAATTCTCGGCAACTAAATTTTCACAGGAACTTAAAGCAGGATTGGTTTCCGGCGATCGCGCTGGCGGAAAATTGTCTTTAGGCCACGGCCCTCGGCGGCGTCTTATTCGCCCGGGAGAGAGCAATGAATGGTCGTACCGCGGCCCTCGCGCGACTCGATCGTGAGCTGGGCGCCGATGACATCGGCCCGGTATTTCATGATATGGAGGCCCATTCCCCGGCCGGGCTTGGCGACGGCAAATCCCTTGCCGTTATCACGCACCAGAAGGGAAAGATCGCGGCGGTCCCGTTCGAGACGCACGGTGATCTTGGTCGCTTTGCCGTTTTTGGTCGCATTGGCCACGGCTTCTTGGGCGATGCGATAAAGGTTGAGCGCCACGCCTTCGTTGCGAATCCGGATCTGGCGAGGCAGCTCGAGGTTGCAGCTGACACCAGAAATCTGGCTGGTGCGAAAGGCGAGTTCGCGCAGCGCGTTGGCCAGACCGGAAGAGCTCAGCTCGACCGGATGGAGGCCGCGGGCGAGATCGCGCGCGAGCCCGACGTTGGCGTTTACGATCCGGGCCGCCTCAGTTAGGACCTCGGCTTCGGCGGGATGGTTTATTCCCATTCGCTGGGCGGTCGATTCGAGGAAGAAGGCGGCCGCCGCCAGCTCCTGGCAAAGGCTGTCGTGCAGATCCTGGCCGATCCGGCGTTTCTCGCGCTCGCTCACGAGCAGGACTTCCTGCTCGACCTGGACCCGTTCCTGGAGCGCTTGTTCCAGTTTCTTGTTCACGGCGGTGAGCTCTTTCGTCCGGTCGCGCACCCGGCTTTCGAGTTTCTGGTGAGATTTACGCAGCTCCTCCTCCGCGAGGTGCAGCTCGGTGGCATCACGGCCGACCTTGGCAAAGCCGCGCACGTTGCCCTCTTCGTCATCGAGTCGCCGCATCACTCCATCGATCCAGACGCGGCTCCCGTCCTTGCGCAGATGCCAGCGGCGATCCCCCGCCGCGCCATCGCGCAGAGCGATCTTCATTTCCTTTTCTTCCCGCTTCTGGGCCCGGTCTTCCGGAGTAAAGAGGAGCTCGCCGCTTTTCCCGAGCGCTTCGTCCTGGCTCCAGCCGAAGACCCGCTCGGCCCCGGTGCTCCAGTAAATAATCTGGTTCCCGGGATCGAGCAGAAACATGGCGTAGTCAGGCGCGCCATCGATCAGGAGACGAAAGCGCTCCTCGCTTTCACTCAAAGCTTCGCGCCGTTCGCGCTCCGCGGTGACGTCCTGGGCGACACCAGCCACGCGGCTAATTTTTCCATCTTTCTCCCGAATCGGGAAACCGGTGTCGCGAATCCAGCGGATGCAGCCATCGCTCGGGCGGATGATGCGATAGTCGCTCACCATCGTTTCGCCCGCGAGGAGACGCGGGAGCCGGTCCCGGACAAGCTCGCGGTCTTCGGGATGAATGAATTTCTCCCCCAGCACGCGGTCGCGCAGGATCGGATCGCGCGGATGGCCCCAAACCCGCTCGTAGGCCGGGCTGAGATAATCGAGCTGCTCTGTCTTCGCGTTGATGATCCAGAGGACGTCGGTCGAGTTCTCGGCAAACTGGCGAAAGCGTTCCTCCGATTCGCGGAGTGCTTCTTCACTTTCCTTTTGCCGGGTAATATCGATCACGAACTCGACGCCCTCGTCTTCCGAGAAACGGGCGGCTGCGAAGAGACCCCACCAGCGCGTGCCATCCTTGCGGATGTACTGCTTTTCGTAAGGCTTCGTGACGCCATGGCTCAACAGCTCCGCGATCGCCTGCTCGGACTGCGGCATGAACTCCTTCGGCGTCATCCGATCCCAGCGCACCCGGCCTTTCTCCAGATCCGTCCGGCTGTAGCCACTCATCTGAAGAAACGCGTCGTTCGCGTCAGTCGAGTCACCATCGGTGCGGAAATAGAGGATGCCGACGGTGTGGATTTCGAAGCTGTGGCGGAAACGCGCCTCACTCGCCCGCAGGCGTTCCTCGGCTTCGCGGCGTTTGGTGATGTTAACGAAGTTGAGCACGACGCCGTCGATTTTGTCCGCGACCGTCCGGTAGGGGGCGATGCGCACGAGGAAGTATTGCCCGCTCTCGTGGCGCACTTCGCACTCGAGCGGAACGAGATCGCGCAGGACCTGCTCGGCGTCCTCGGGCAGTCGGTCGTAATCGATCGTCCGCGTCAGATCCGAAAGCGGTCGGCCGATGTCGCTCCCGATGACGTTGAAGAGCTCCTGGACACGCGGGGTGAAGCGTGTGATCCGCAACTCGCGATTCAAAAACATCGTGCCGATATCGGTCGAGGCGATGAGGTTTTGCAGGTCGCTGTTCGAGTTGGCCAGATCTTCGATGCTCGTCTTCAGCTCCGCGTTCACCGTCGTGAGCTCTTCGTTAACCGACTGCAATTCCTCCCGGCCGGTCTCCAGCTCCTCGTTCATCGCCTGAAGCTCTTCATTCGAGGCTTTCAACTCCTCGGTCGAGGCTTCGTATTGCTCGACCGTCGCGCTCAGTTGCGCGCGCATCTGCTCCAGCTCCTGCTCCAGATGCGGGGCGGCCTCTTCATAGCGCAACTGCGGGACGCTCGATTCTTCGCTCGCCTTTTTTTCCTCAAAGAGGACGAGGTAATAATCGTTGCTGCTCCCGGCATCGTGCGCCGGACGGACATGCAGATCGATCGTGCGCGGCTCGCCCTGTAACTCGATCGCCACATTCGAGATCGTAATGTTCTCGTTCGTCTGGGCCGCGCGAAAGAGTGCCGTCCGCACCTCGATCCGCAATGCCGGGTGAATGAGCTTGAGCAGGTTCTTCGACGGCTCGCCCCCGCCGAACTGAAGAAAGGCGCCGGCGTGCTCCGAGACGTGGAGAACGTGGTTGTTTTCATCCACGATCACCGAGGGCGGCGCATAACGCTCGACCAAGCCGAAGTGTAGCTCGCTCAGCGAGCGCGCACGCTGGTCTTCGGTGCCGGCCAGGCCCGCCGCGCTCGCGAATTTATTCAGCACGGGAGGGACGATCTGCCGAGGCAAGACCGTCGCCGGCAAAGACCGCCGCGGCGCCGACGCGAGAGGAATCGAAACGATCACCCCGGCCGGCCGGCGGGCGGTGCGGCGGACATGGATGCGCTGCTTCTTATCGATCGGGGCGAAGAGGGTGTGGCCATCGTCGATATGCTCCGAACCGCCGAGGAAAAGCAGACCGCCGGGTCGCAGAGCGAAGTGAAAAATATCGAGCAACCGATGTTGCGCGTCCGGCTTCAGATAGATCAGGAAATTGCGGCAGGTGACGAGGTCGAGCCGGGAGAAAGGCGGATCGCGCAAGACGTCGTGGGGCGCGAAAAGAATCATCTCGCGGATCTCTTTCTTCGCCCGGTAGCCGCGATTGTAATGACTGAAGAAACGGCGCAACCGCTCTTGCGACACGTCCGCCTCGATCGTGTGGGGATAGACCCCGTCGCGCGCACTCGTGATCGCTTCCTCATCAATGTCGGTCGCGAAAATCTGGATCGAGGGCGGATGATCGAGCTTGGCCGCGTACTCGGTGAGCAAGATCGCGATCGTGTAGGGCTCCTCGCCGGTCGAGCAGGCAGGGGCCCAGACGCGCAACTGGTCGGCGCCATTTTTCCCGGCAAACAACTGCGGCACGTTCGCCTCCAGCGCGGTGAAGGCGCTGAGATCGCGAAAGAAATGCGTCAACCCGATGAGCAGATCGCGCAGGAGCGCCGACGGTTCCTCCGGATGCGCGCGCAGGTAGTCCCGGTAAGCGGGGACGGTATCGAGCGAGTTCACCTGCATCCGGCGAGCGATGCGGCGCAGCACTGTGGCGCGTTTGTAATGGGCGAAATCGTGGCCGGTCCGATCGTGCACGAAGGCCAGCGCCTCCTGCAAGGCCGACTCATCTTCGGCCGCGTTCGTTTTTACCGCGATGACCGGATTCCCGGGCGGCACCTCCTCCTCAGGCCCGGAATCAGCCGGGCCATCTTCGGGCGGCAACTTCATCCGTTGCTCGTTGCGCACGTACTCGATCAGTTTCGCCGGCATCGCCTCGACCGGCAGGATCCAGTCGATCATGCCGGTGGAAATGGCCGAGCGCGGCATGCTGTCGTGCTCCGCTTCGGTCGGCTCCTGCGCGATTGTGACGCCGCCCTGCGCCTTGATGTGCTTCACGCCGATGACTCCGTCGCCGTCGCCTCCCGAGAGCGTGATCGAGACCGCGCGCTGGCCCCAATGTTCCGCCAAAGTGCGGAAGAAAAGATCGATCGCGACCCGCCGCCCCGGAGTTTGCTGGGCCTCTCTCAGGACGAGCTTGCCCATGTTCATCGCGAGATGGCGATTGGGCGGGATCACGTAGACGTGGTCCGGTTGCACCGCCACCGCCTCCTTCACCTGCACAACCGGCATTTTGGTGTGCCGTTGCAGGATGGCGGCGAGATTACTCTCGTGCTCCGGGGAGAGGTGCATCACGATCACCAGGCTGAGGCCGGTGTCGTTAGGCAGACCATCCAGGAGCCTCTGGATCGCTTTTAATCCGCCCGCGGAAGCGCCGATCCCGACCACCGAAACCGGCTTCGCGGATTTCCGCTTTCCGTTCCGCGGCGCGCCTGCCAGCGCCGGCCTTGGCGGCTTATCGTTAGTCTTGGTCGAGCTGGCCATTGGTAGAATGAACTTCGGCGGGGCCTGAAGGTAGGGCTGCGCCGGTGCGGTTCCAAGGGGAAACGCGCCCCGCTCCGCTTTTGCGCGCAGGAAAAAAAGCGCGCCGCGCAGCGCGCATTCCTAGAAAAAGCCGCGCAGAATTCCGAGCAGGCGCGGGCGACGGGAGACAGTTCGCGCCACCCTTTTCGGGGCCGGCGCGGAATGGAGCGAGGCCGACGGCAAGGGATTCGCCGACGTTTCCGGAGCGGCCGGCGGATGCAGCACGATCCAGTCGAATGGGACCGCTGGACAAACCGGGGTGGGGCATTCGAGACGCCCGGGGACGCCGCGCCGCAAATTTTTCCGCACCTGGATTTGCCGCCCGGTAATGATTTCGCCGCAACGGCGACAAAGGCGCTTTTCGTCAATCGATTCCCAGGGATGGAAAACGTCGAGCGTGCGCAAGGCATGCAACCGCTCGGCCGGCGACAAGTCGAGAGGATCCATGGCGCAACGATGCCGCACTTGGGACGGGCCGGGAATTGGGCGGCTGGTAGATTCGCATTTAGGAGAAATCCGTAGAAGACGGCCTGCGCGCCAAGACTCGTTAGGCGCATTCCTCGAACTCGCCAGTGCAGAGGAGCGCGTAGGACATTTCCGAGAAGCCGATTGGGGATCGTGGCTCATTGCGCAGTTCACATGAAAAAGCTTTTCTTAGAGTCGGCATGAATAGGAAACTCCCCCTCGATCAAAAACTGATCGCCCTCCAGGAATCCGATACCTTTTCGCAAATGGTACTCGCTCGATGACCAGCGGGTGTGCGTTCTCTGCGGCGAAGTGATCAGCGGCCGGACGATCAAAATTTGGCAGGGGCAACACGGCGGTTATCAACTCCAATGTGCGACGCGGGGTTGTTTGTCCTCCCCGCGCGATTGGTTCTACCACGGGTCGCGTTGCCTTCCGCCGGCCAGGATCATTCGCAGCCGGGCGCCCGTCCTCGGTTTCGGGGTGGTGTCTGCCTAACGGCTATAAAAGACCGCGGTCATCGCAGGCGCGCTCCGGTCTCGGAGATTTCCTTGCTGCTTCAACTCCCAAACCTTGATCGCGGCGGGATCAGGCGCTTGCTCCGCGCCGGGTATCGGGCCCGGCACTCCACCATTCCTCATCCGCTCCTGCCTTTTCCGCCGCGCGGCGGACGGCGTCATCATCCATATTCTGCTCGACCGCAGAGCCATTGCGGGGCACGCGGCTGGTTGCGCTCCTCCCAGAACGGTTTCCACTCTTTCTTAGTGAGCCTTTTTTCTTCATGGCCGCCATCGAAATTAATGGGCGGTAGCGCACCAACTGAGTGCATACAACATAACGCCAAGAAACGGTGAAAAATCCGGCTCAGGACGCGCTCGTGGTCGGCTCGGGCCCGAATGGCCTGGCCGCGGCCATCACCCTGGCCCAGGCCGGGTGTTCCGTCCGAGTTCTCGAGGCCAACGCCACCCTCGGCGGCGGCGCGCGTTCCGCGGAGCTGACGCTACCGGGCTTCATCCATGACCTGGGATCGGCGATTCATCCGCTCGCCTGTGCCTCGCCATTTTTCCGCACTCTCCCGCTTGCCCGCCACGGCCTGGAATGGATCCAGCCGCCGCTCGCGCTCGCCCATCCCCTCGACGACGGGCCGGCCGCCGCCCTTCAGCAGGATCTCGGGCGAACCTCGGAGTCGTTAGGCAAGGACGGGCTCGCCTGGCGCCGGATGATGCGGCCCCTCGTCCGCGACTGGGAAAAACTGGCCGGCGAATTTCTCCAGCCCATGCTCCATCTCCCGCGGCATCCCGTGGCCCTGGCCCGTTTCGGGCTCGCCGCGCTCGCTCCGGCCAGCGCGCTGGCGAAATTTCGTTTCCGCGGGGACCGGGCCCGCGCGCTTTTTGCCGGGCTGGCTGCACATTCTTTTCTTCCGCTCGAGGCGCCCGCTTCCGCCGCTTTTGCCCTCGTCCTCGGCGCGGCCGGTCACGCCGTCGGCTGGCCATTGCCGCGTGGCGGCGCGCAATCGATCACGAACGCGCTCGCCGCCCACCTGCGCGAGCTCGGGGGCGAGATCGAAACGAACCACCGGGTCGAAAACCTCGCCGAACTCCCACCCGCGCGGGCCGTTTTCTTCGACACCACCTGCTGGCAATTCGCGCGCATCGCCGCCGCCAGGTTGCCCTCGCCTTACCGGGAAAAGCTCGAGCGCTTTCGTCACGCCCCCGGCGTTTTCAAGCTCGATTACGCGCTATCCGCGCCGGTCCCGTGGCGCGCTGAAGCCTGTCGTTCCGCCGGCACGATTCACCTTGGCGGGACCCTCGAGGAGATCGCGCAGAGCGAGCGCGAAGTCGCGCAAGGCCGGCACCCAGCGCGGCCTTTCGTGCTCGTCGCGCAGCAGAGTCTATTCGATGAAACTCGCGCACCGCAGGGGCAGCACACGCTCTGGGCCTATTGCCATGTGCCGTTCGGTTCCGATCGCGACATGACGGACGCGATCGAGCAACAGATCGAACGCTTCGCGCCCGGTTTCCGCGATTGCGTGCTCGCCCGCCACGGGAGCAACGCGACCGCGCTCGAGCGCTCAAATCCCAACCTGATCGGCGGCGACATCAACGGCGGCGCGGCCGATCTCTGGCAGCTCTTCGCCCGGCCGGTCGTTAGTCCGGCGCCTTATCGCACACCGCTCGGCGGAGTTTATCTTTGTTCGTCATCCACCCCACCCGGCGGCGGGGTCCATGGGATGTGCGGTTATCACGCCGCCCGCACCGCCTTGCGCGATCTGTACGGCACGAGCCTCGGGCCTCTCCCTGCCTAACGAAATCGCAGGCATCTGGCGCGCTGCTGTGCTGCGTTCTTTTAGTAAGATGCCTGCCCGCAAAGTGACCGTTGTGCCGAAAGCGCGCCCGAGTCCGGACGCGCAGAACCGTCCCAAAATACCCATCCCGGGGATGAAAAAGAAGAACACGCGGATGAAGCCCGAGTCGCTTATACGAGTGCCAGGCGAATCCGCCGGCGTTCACGAGGGCGGAGAGCATGAAGAGGAACTCGAAGAGCGAGGGCTACGGGTCCCGCAGGCGGAGGAAGAGGAACGCTCCGAAGAGGAAGACTGCGAGTTCGGCAGTGGCGATCCAGTTGCCGCGGAAGGCGGTGTAGGCGATCGCGAGCAGCACGACTCCGCTCCAGGCCAGCTGGCGCCAGATTCCAGCGTAAAGAAGATGCGCGAAGGAAGTCATTGCCTGCCCAGTGACCACCACCATCGCCTGCCAGCAACCCTTTGGCTGCATCCGATGCGCGTGAGGGGAGGATTCCGTCCCTAACGAACATGATCTTTACCTGGCTCCTTCTCCTCGTTCCCATTTCGCTGACCCTGCGCTATTTCATTCAGCCGGGGCCGATCTGGATTTTCGTTATCGCCATTCTCGCCATCGTGCCGCTGGCGGAATGGATTCGCCGCGCCACCGAACATCTCGCCGCCCGCGCCACGCCCGCGGTCGGTGGATTACTCAACGTCACGTTCGGAAATACGGCGGAATTGATCCTCGCTCTCTTTGTCCTCGCTACCGGCGAGACAAGCGTGGTCAAAGGCCAGATCACCGGCTCGATCGTGGGCAATAGCCTGCTCGGATTGGGCCTCGCCATCGTCATCGGCAGCATGGGGCGCGAGCGGCAGACTTTTAAACGGGAACGGGCCGGGCTTCTCTCCAGTCTTCTCATCATCGCCATGATCGCGCTGCTCGTGCCGGCGCTTTTCCATTACACCGAACGCGGGCTGCGCGGTTCCGCGGTCCCGCCTCGCCTCGAGGAAAGGCTGAGCCTGGGCGTGGCCGTGGTTTTGATCCTCGTCTACGTCGCCAACCTGATTTATACCCTCGTCACTCATAGGGAGGTCTTCGCTTTTGAACGAACGCATGGGAAAGGCGGCGAGGCGCCCTGGCCCATCTGGCAGTCGCTCGGCGTCTTGGTCGTGGGCACGGCGTTGACCGCGTGGGAGTCGGAGCTTGTCTCAGGCGCCCTCGGTGAGACCGCTACCCAACTCGGAGTGACGCGGTTTTTCCTCGGCGTCGTGGTCCTGGCCGTGATCGGGAATGCGGCCGAATATGTCGCCGCGATTTATTTCGCGCGCCGGGATCGAATGGGGTTGGTCATGAGCATCACCGTCGGTTCGAGCATTCAAGTGGCGCTCCTTGTCGCGCCCCTGCTCGTCATCGGTTCTTATTTCATGGGCCACCCGATGAATCTCGTTTTCGAAAATCCCCTTGAGCTGATCGCCATTGCCGGCGGCGCCTTTGCCGTCAACGCCATCGCCTCCGATGGCGAAACGACCTGGTTCGAGGGCGTTTTGCTCCTCGCCACTTATGTCATCCTGGCGATGGCCTTCTTCTTCGTCCGGCCCTGAGCGCCCGATCCGGCCTCGGGCAGCTGTTCAGATCCAACCCGGATTTTTGCCTTGGCCGCCCCCGCGCCAGGAGATGTGCCCTCGGGCAATGATGAAACCGAGCTTCCGCAAGAGCGGGTTGCGCTCGCCGTTCGCCGGCTCGATCTGAGCTTCTTCGCCCGGGCGCCTCCTCTCGTTAGGCTACCCTGACGAGGATGGATGAGGTCGAGCGCCAGCTCCCATTTGCCGCTCCCGGTCCTTGCGCCAGATTCGCAGGTAATCTCCGGCCACGTCTTTGCCTTCACCCTCGTGGGAATCGCCCCAGGCCCATGGGCGGCCGGTTTCTCGTCGCTCGCTTTCTCTTTGTAAGTCCACGGCCCGGTCGAGTACCGAGGTCGCCACTGGTGGCGGCGAAGACGAAAACGGGCTGCCACTGGAGGACGGGTTCCGATTTCGGTTTCGCCTCCCAATACTTTTTTCCGTTCTGCGGTCCGGGCCCGAAGACGATGCTCTCGTCCGAGAGCGCGTTCAGAAACGCGGTCCGCGTCCCTTTTTCGAGCGACTCGGCGGAGAAGGCGATCTCGGCCGCGGCCAGCGATTGGCATCGCCGGTCGCGGCGGGCATTTGCGCGAAAAAGCTGCTGCCGATGAAGCAGAAGAGAAGGGCGAAGGAAAAAAGTTTCACGTCGGGAGACAAAACCCGCATTTGGCGGCGTCTAGTTCATAAAAGACCGTGCAGAGGTCATGGAAAGAACGCGCACTCATGAAGACTGGAAAACCTGCTTCGCCCAAATGGGCCCGGCCCTCGTTCTTTTCGCGCGGCGCTGGACCAATTGCCGGGCCGAGGCCGAGGACGTCGTCCAGGAAGCGTTCGTTCGCTTCTGGCGGCGCCAGCACGCGATCGAGAATCGCGCCCTGCTTTACGCCACCGTCCGCTCCGCCGCGCTCGACCGCCTGCGGAGCGAACAGCGCCGGGCCCGCCGGGAAGCGACCGCCGCGCAGGATGGCGCGGACCATTACGAGCCCCAATTCACAAGTGAGAACGAAGGCGAACAATTGCTGGCGAACGCGGTCGAGCGTTTGCCTGACGAACAACGGGAGGTCGTGGTCTTGAAAATCTGGAGCGAGTTCACCTTCGCCGAGATCGGGAACATCCTCGAGATCTCCCAGAACACCGCCGCCTCGCGCTACCGCTACGCGCTCGGCGCACTCAGGAAAACCTTGCAACCCCATGAATGATTTTTCCGAACTCGAAACAGAGCTGAAGAAGCTGCGGCCCATGGCCGTCTCTGACCCACTCTGCGCACGGATCGAGCGCGAGCTCGCGCAGTCGGCCATCACGCCGACCGCCGGCCTGCTCCTGCGCCCGGCGAAGCGTCGCCAGGGCGGCTGGACGCTCGGCCTCGGCCTGGCCGCGGCAGCCGCGCTCGTTGTCGTTGCGCTCAATTTCCACTCCACTCCACCGGCCAAACCACCGGTGCTCGCGCAACAGGAAACCCCCGCGCCGGCCGTGCCGGTCGCGAGCGGTTTCCAGGCTTCCGCCCTCACCCAGGTGGTCTATGGCCAGCGCGACGAGGGCCTCGTTTTCTTGCCTAACCAATCGGAGCGTGTGCTCCGGCGGGTCCGCTACGACACCCGCGAGACGATGCAATGGCGCGACCCGCAGACGGGTGCTTCCCTGCGCGTCTCCTACCCGGCTGAGCAGGTCGTCCTCACGCCGGTCTCTTTTCAGTGAACCTCAAACCACATCCCGCAATGAAAAAACAAATCATCTTAACGACTGCGCTGGCCGCCCTCCTCCCGCTCGGTGCTTTCGCGCAATCGCCCACCACGACTCCGGTGCAGCCAGCCCAACAGCCTATCCCACCGGCCCCGCCTCCCGCGGTCGCGCCGCCCGCGCCGCCGGCGCATCCGCACTCGCGCGATCACGACATGGGACCGAAGGAGCCGGTCACCTATCTCGGCGTCCAGACCTCCGAAGTGCCGCGGGTTTTATCGGAACAAATGGGATTGCCACGCGGCTTCGGCGTGGTTGTCGATTATGTCGTGCCGGAGGGCCCGGCGGCGGCTGCCGGTGTGCAGCGGAGCGACATCATCCGGATGTTGAACGACCAGATCATCGTCGAGCCCGGCCAGCTCGGGAAACTGGTGCGCAACTTCGCCGAAGGCACGACCGTGAATCTCACCCTCCTGCGCAAAGGCCAGGAGGTGAAGGTTGCGGTGAAGCTGGCGAAGCACGACGCCCCCGCCGGGCGCGGCCCGTTTGGTTTCCAGCAGGACTGGAATTTCGATGACCTGGGAAAAATGAACTTCGATTTCCAGGCGCCGGACATGGCCTCGGTGCGCGAAGCAGTCGAGCGCGCGAAGGAGAGCGCTCTGCGCGCCGGCGACGAAGCGCGGCGCGCGGTCAACAAGCTCCGCATCGTGACGACGGACGCCGAGACGACGAAGACGACGAAGATCGATCTGGGGAAAGCCACGATCGTTTATTCCGATGAACAGGGAGAGCTGAAGGTGGAGAAAATCGACGGCCGCAAATCGCTGACCGCGAAAGATGCGCAGGGCAAAGTGCTCTTCGACGGGCCGATCGAGACGGAGGAAGAGCAGGCCAAAATGCCGGCAGACGTGCGCCAGCGTTTCGAGAAACTGCAGAGCCAGGAACTGCCGGAAGTTCCGCCCGCCCCGGAGGCGCCTCGACCGCCTAACGAGAACGAATCCGCCCACCTGGAACCGCCGCAGATCGAGCGCGCCGCGATCTCGCCCGGCGGCCGGAGCGGCTGGGTTCGGAGCACGATTCTGCTTTGAAGGTTCGTTAGGGGCACGGCACTGGAGGGCCAGGACGTGCCGAAGCCGCGGTTGCGGGGGCGCGCGCCGACTCTAGAATCTCCTGCGCCCGGGCCTGCCCGCGCGCGACGATGCCCGAGCGAAAACCGTACGCGCCTCCACCCACCGCCGGCAAGTCGCCCGCCTCGCGCGACCCCTACGCCGCGTTCCGCTTTCCCAGCTTCGCCTTTTACTCGCTCGGCAACGCGATCGCGATCGCCGGCCGCCAGATGCTAACGATTGCGATTGAATGGGAAGTCTACGCGCGGACTCATTCCGCCACCGCGCTCGGTCTCGTCGGCCTGGTCGCGGCCGTCCCGATCGTGGCGCTCTCGCTCCCAGCCGGGCACCTGGCCGATCGCTTCAACCGCAAAACAATCATCCTCTGGTCGCAGGCTTCGAGCGCGCTCTGCTCGATTTGTCTGGCGCTCGTTTCCTGGCATCACCTCGATCTCCCGCGGCTCGCATTCCTCGTCCGCGGGAACGATCTGCTGCGCACGATCGCAACCTTCTTTGAGCGGCATCCCTCCTTTCACTTTGACGATCTTTCGCTCCCGCTCCTTTACCTCCTGATGCTGATCTCGGCCTCGGTTCGCACTTTCGGCTGGGCCGCGCGCAGTTCTTTTTTCCCGACGCTCGTCCCGCGCGAGACCTTCGCCAACGCCGTCACATGGAACAGCAGCCTTTTTCAGATCAGCTGCGTCCTCGGCCCGGCGGCCGGCGGGTTTCTCATCGTTAGGCTGGGCTTTCCTTTCATCTACGCGCTCGATGCGATCTGCGCCCTGATCTTTTTCTGCCTCGTCCTGCCGATCAAAAAAGTGCGGGTCGTCCGGCGAGTCACGGCGGGGGCCTGGAGCAGCCTCGCGGCCGGGCTTCGTTTCGTCCTGAGCAAGAAGATCATCCTGGCCACGATCACGCTCGATCTCTTCGCCGTGCTCCTCGGCGGGGCGACGGCGCTGCTTCCTATCTTTGCCGATCAGATCCTCCACTGCGGCCCGATCGGGCTCGGCTGGCTCCGGGCCGCGCCCGCGATCGGCGCCTTTCTCATGGCGGTGACGATCGCTTATCTCCCGCCGATGCGGCAGGCCGGGCGGACGCTGCTCTGGTGCGTGACCGGTTTCGGCGCGGCCACGATTGTTTTCGGCGCCTCGCATTGGTTCTGGCTTTCCCTCTTCATGCTTTTCCTGACCGGCATCTTCGACAGCGTCAGCGTGGTCGTTAGGCAAACGCTCGTGCAACTGCTCACGCCCGATGAAATGCGCGGCCGGGTCTCGGCGGTGAACAATATTTTCATCGGCACCTCGAATGAATTCGGCGCGCTCGAATCCGGGCTGACCGCGGCGATCTTCGGGCCCGTCGGGTCCGTCATCGCCGGCGGGATCGGGACAATTTTAGTCGTATTCGCCGTCGCAGCGAAGTGGCCGGAGACGCGGAAGATCGGGGCGCTGGATAAGGATCTCACCTAACGATCGCGCCGCGTCTCCCGGGAGCGCGCTGGCTCATTGGTGAGGAGGCGGGCGCTTCTAGAACGCGCCGTGAAGCATGATCGCGCCGTAGGGAGCGCCGCTCTCATGGTGGTAACGAACTTCGGTGCGATGGAAGTCGAATTGCCGATAAGGGACGTAGCCGCCCTCGACGGAAAGGGAGAACGAGGAGTTGATTTTCAATTCCGCTCCCACTCCGGCGCGCACTTCCTCGTAGGTCAACCACGCGCTGTTCAGGCCAGTGTCGCCATGACTGTTGCCGAATTGATCGTCGGTCCGGAAGGTGTTGGCCTTGATGTCGGCGCCCGCGAAAACGGTCAAGTTGCGATTGACCTGATACTCGAGGCGCGGGGTCGGGAGGACGGCGTTGAGCACCCAGTTGGGAGCGAATTTCCAGCGGACACCGCCCCCGGGAAGGACTGGGTAACGGCTCTGCACGTTGACGCCGACGCCGAAGACGAACTGCAATTCAGGCGTGTAAATATAGGTGCCGCCGAGAACGAACGGGACGTTGAAGGTGTCGCCGTCGAAGTGATCAAACGACGTGCCGTAGAAACCGGGCTGCGCCTCGAGGCGGAAGAGAAGCGAATCGGAATACTTGGTGTCGAGGCCGACAATGGAGGTGACGGCCTGGAGCGTGTTGGGCAATTGCTGACCGCCATTGGGGAACCCAAACGAATAACGCTCCCATCCGGCCCCGAGTCGCAGGATGCCGAATTTGATCCTAGGCGTGTAGATGAAAGAGACGTTGGAATAGTACTCGTCGAAGTCGTCGACCTTGCGCGCTCCGCGCTGCACCTCGGCGCCGCCGATGTAGGCCTGTTCAATCGTGAACTCGGCGGAAAATTGGTAGGGCTCTTCCACGACCGCTTCGCTGGTCGTGGAAAAATCTTTGCCGCTGCCCGCGAAGAGAGGGGCGGCGCAGGCGCAGGAAATCAGGGTGACGAGGGCTAGGAAACGGTAATTCATTGGCTACTATTGCGTTGAAAGATGGTGACCGCCTTCAAAATATCCTTCCGCATGGCCGATTCCGAGGCCAGCCGCTCGATCCCGTGAAGGTCGCCTAACGAATCCGCGGAAATAAAATCGCCGCGCCAGACGAGGGTGGAAGGGCGGCCGTCGATCGCGACCGGCCAGAGCTGGTAAAGGGTAAGCGCGACGTTGTAGCCGCCGCTCGCGTAGTAGAGACCGTCGGCCAGCTGGGCCCCTCCGCCGGCGGTCGCGCGCTGGTAGGAGGCGCCGAGGGTGAGCACGCCCTCGTCCTCCACCTCGAGCAATTCCCAATAGAGCTCGGGCGAGAGCGAGCCTTTGCCGCCGAGCAGGCCGGTCGCACCGAGGAATCCGCCGAACTGGCGGCTCACCTTGCCCTGTTGCCTAACGAGACCTGCGAACTCCGCGGCCGGGCGAAGCGCTTTGCCACTGTGGTCGTAAGGCGGCTGGCTCGCCACGCCCCCAGCCGCAAAAGCCGCGGCGCGTTTCCCGAGGAGCTCGCTCCAGAAAGCGAAGACCGGCTGGCCGGGAGAAAATTTCTGCGCCTCCGCCTGGCTCAGTTGCAGCTCGGGCGACATCTTCGTGGTCGCAGCACTGAGCGCCTTGACCGAGCTGTTCCCGGGCGGGTTGTTCAGCTTGGAAAAATTGGATGCGGAAGGGGCGCCGGGCAGCTCGGAGTGGAGGTAGACGTTCAACTCGCGCTGCGCCGTCGGATCGAAACGCTTCATCGCCGCGAGCACTTTCGCGGGCGGCTGCGGGACGACGAAACAGCTCTGGGTCGAGAGATAACGAGCCGTGCTCATGGGCGCACCGGTCGCGGTTTTGATTCCGCCTTTCGCCAGCTCGGCGAGATCGATTTTTCCAAAAACGGAAAACTCGGCCAACTCCGTGACCGGATCGGCCGCTTGGACGATGGCCGGGAGGACAAGGACGAGGAAGAAGGTGCGGAAGAATAAGGTGAGCTTGGTCGACATGTTGAGGTGTGTTTGCCTGCCCAAAGTCTTGAGTGGAAGCCCGGCCTGTCAACGAACCGGCGCGACCCGTCCTTGAAAAAGAAGCCGTTTTCCCTAGTGAGAGTCCGGATGAATTCCTGCCCGCGTTATCTTCTGCGATGAGCGAACCGATGATCGTTCTCGACGGCCTGACGAAATCGTACGGCGATTTCCAGGCGGTGCGCGACCTCTCGCTCCGGATCAATCGCGGCGAAATCTTCGGTTTCCTGGGCGCAAACGGCGCGGGCAAGACGACCACGATGCGGATGCTCTGCGGCCTCGTCCGGCCGACTGCCGGCCAGGCCACGGTCGATGGCGCCGACGTTTGGAAAGACCGGTACGCGGTGCGAGCCCGGTTTGGTTACATGGCGCAGAAGTTCAGCCTTTACCCGGACCTGACCGTGCTTGAAAACCTGCGCTTTTTCGCCGGCGCCTACCGGGTCCCGCCTAACGAGTTGGAGGGCCGAATCGAGCGCATTCTGGCCCAGATGGATTTGAAAGCGAAACGCGACACCGCGGCCGGCAGTCTCTCCGGCGGGATGCGGCAATTGCTCGCGCTCGGCTGCGCGCTGGTGCACGAGCCGCCGCTCCTTTTTCTCGATGAACCGACCTCCGGGCTCGATCCGGTGCACCGGCAACAGATGTGGGATTTGCTCTACGAACTGAGCCACAACGGGATCACGATTTTTGTCACGACCCATTACATGGATGAAGCGGAACGCTGCACCGAGGTCGGTTTCCTGCACGAGGGGCGCCTCCTCGCGAAGGCTTCGCCGCGCGTCCTGAAGACGACGTTCAAAGCCAGGCTGCTCGAACTCGATGCCCAGCCGATCATGGAAGCACTCGTTAGGCTGCGCGAGAACGATAGCGTCCTTGGCGTCTCGCTGCGGAGCGGAAGCCTGCGCGTTTACGCGCCGGAAGCGGAGGCGCTACTCGCAAAGTGGGAGGCGCACTGGCCCTTTCCTGAGATCAAGTTCCTCGCCCATCGCTGGGCGGAACCCGACATGGAAGACGTCTTCACCGCCTATTCGCAAGGCTACGACGCGATGCTGAACCAGGAGGCCTTGTCTTGAGGCCGCGATCTTCCCTCCAGGCGATCAGGAGCGTGGCGGTGAAGGAATTCATCCACATCTACCGCGACTGGCGCATCCTTGTGCTCCTGCTCATTC
>JBBSLW010000037.1:0-18745 GCA_038233495.1 Chthoniobacterales bacterium
AACGCAGCGCTTACGACCTTCACGGAAAGATTCGCAGTCCGCGCAGCCTTGCTCCCTGCGGTGAGCGAATTCCGATATGCGAGAATGTCTTGCGGAGCGACGTGCGGCAGAGCGAGACTGGCCCGATTTCCCAGTGATGCGATGAAATCCCGAATCACCTGCCGATATCGCGCTGTCGTCTTGCCAGCGCGCACCTGTTCCTTCATTTCAAGCCAGTGCGCGAGCCAATCCCGAACCGAATAATTGTGCAACGGTTCGCCAGTCGTGCGTTCCAGGATTTCTCCGATGATCTTTTTTGCTGTCTGCTCAGTCAGAGTCCCGTTTTTTGCATGATTCTCCGCCCGCTCAATCGCAAGGCAGACTTCCCACGCCTTTTTGCGATCCCGTTGTTTAGTGGATTTTTTGAGTCGCTGTCCGGTTCCGCTCGTATAAGCGCAAATCCAAAAAGGGCTGCGTCCACGAGAATCCTTCAAAAGGCTTGCCATGAATCAGAACCTATTCAGAACATTCGCCGATGTCAACGATGTTCTGACTCGTCTTTTTATACAGGGCTGGCTAGATAGATTCTCTCGGGTGAATCTATTCGCGGGTTCGATTCCCGCCCCCGCCTCGCTCCCCGCTCCTCATTTCCCGCATGAAAGTTGCCGGTCACCCTCGCTTCGAAATTTCCGGCGACGCCTTGGCAAAGAGCCGCTCTTGCTGCAGCCGTGGCGCGGCGCGGGCTACCGCGTGACAACGCTCGATTATCCCAGCCCGGAAAGCATTCTCCTCGGACAAGGCAGCTATCTCTACGGCGGACGCTGGAACGCGCCGGGCGCTTTTCGGGCCGTTACGGGAGCACCGACGATACGGTCGCGGTCGCGGAATCCCGGGCGACGGCAGATTACGCGCGGGTGCCGCTGCCATTTCGCACTCCGCGGCTCCTGGTGGCGATCGAGTTTGCGCTTCAGCCGGTCCTCGATTTATCGAACCATGCCATCCCCGTCGACGACTCGGACTCAGCGTCGAGGAGTTGCGCGAGGAGGATTGGCGCAAAACCCAGGAGCAAGGGCGAGAAAGTTTCACGCAAACCATCGGGCGCGCGGTCGCAAGCGGCGGGGAAGGTCTGCTCGTCCCCTCGGCCCGCGCCGGTGTAAACGTCGTCTATTTCCCGGAAAACCTGCGCTCAGGCAGCCAGGCCACCGTGCTGGAGTCGGAGAAGCTAGACCAGATTGGACCGCGTTAATTCGCATGCAGATTTGCATGAAATATTGCTTGCGAAATTACAGCCTAAGTGCACACTCCCTCCATGAGAGCAAAGAAAAAGACGGCCCGCAAAACGGTTCGCGCCGCCCGGGTCAAGGAAACAGCCGCCCTTTATCATCCGGCTATGACCGTAGCGGAGCCCCCGGCGATCGAGAAGATTGCGGAGAAATTCGGGTTGCGGCAGGAGACGCTCAGCCGCATGACCGGTTTCTCGCTCCGGGCAGTTGCCGGCTGGAGCAGTGGCAAGCCACCTTCCCCGCCGGTGAAGCGCGCGTTGGTCGAGATGGATCGCCTGCTCGGCGGCCTCGCCCGCGTGATGAAACCAAAAGACGTCGGCCGGTGGCTCAAGGAACCAAATCCCACGCTCGACGGTTCCACGCCGGTGCAGGTGATCGAACGCGGCCAGGCCGACCGCATCTGGCGGCTGCTCTATTTTCTTGAATCGGGCGAGCCGGGCTAGAAGACTTCACAAGTCCCAAGCGCGCTTCCTCCGCCGCTCGAGAGGGCAGAGCGAAGTGCAGAAATCGATCTTCGATGCGAACGTTCTGCGTCCACCATGCGTATTATCTTTTATGAATGATCGATCGCACGCGCCCCACGGGAAAATCAGCCTGCACGGTGACGGCCTCGGCGTCCCATCTCCCGAAATGGTGGAGAAACGGGCCCGCGAAATCGCGCTGATCGATGAGCGCAATCCGGACGAATTCACGGAGTCGGATTGGAAGCAGGCGAAGGACGAATTGACCGGCGTGGAAGCCTCGCATGCGCCGGAAATGGATGACGAGCTCTCCGATGAACTTAGCGAACGCGACGAGATTCCCGGCGCGTCCGGTCATCAGGTGCCGAACAACGGTTTCGACGGGGACAACAATGTGGGCGAGGAATTGGTCAGCGGCGGGATCGAGGAAGCGGCGCACGACCAGATGGTCGAAGCGCGCCGCGAAGAGCTCGAGCAGGAGCGCGACCAATCGTGAGCAGCGCCACTGTCACCGCGGAGACAGCTCCGCGAGCCACCCGCACGGCGCCTTCCGCCGAAGTTACGGCAACGGCCTTGCTGGATCGCTATCGGCAGGTGCGCGCCTTTACCGAAGATCTCTGTCGCACGCTCCAGCCGGAAGACTGCGTCGTGCAGTCCAACCCCGACGCCAGCCCGACGAAGTGGCACCTCGCTCACACCAGCTGGTTTTTCGAGACTTTCGTGCTCAAAGCGTGGATGCCGAAATACCAGCCGGAAAATCCGCAGTACGCCTACCTTTTTAACTCCTATTACAACGCCGCCGGCGACATGCATCGGCGCGACCTGCGTGGTTTGATCTCGCGCCCCACGGTTGCCGAAACTTATCGCTTCCGGCAATCGATCGACGAGCACATCACCGAGCTGCTCGAGGGTGCGGAGGACGAATTACTCGCGGAGATGGAGCCGGTTTTCGCGATCGGGTTCAATCACGAGCAACAACACCAGGAACTTCTCGTGACCGACATCAAGCATGTCTTCGCGCAGAATCCGCTGTACCCCATCTTTCGCGATCGCGACGACGCCGCGGTCTCGCGCGAAATCAAGCCTGCCTCTTTTGTGGAATTCGCCGAGACGATCGTCGAGATTGGACATGGCGGAGAGGGCTTCAGTTATGATAACGAAGGCCCGCGCCATCGCGCGCTCGTGCCGGCTTTCGCGCTCGCGACCCGCCCGGTGACGAATGGCGAATACATCGAGTTTATCGAATCGGGCGCCTACACCCGGCCGGAATACTGGCTGTCGTTAGGCTGGACCACCCTGAACGGAGAACGCTGGGAAGCGCCGCTCTATTGGGTACGGCGCGACGGGGCCTGGTGGAACTTCACCCTCGCCGGTCTGCGCCCGGTCGATCCGGCGGAGCCGGTCACGCACGTCAGTCATTTTGAAGCCGACGCTTTCGCCAACTGGAGCGGCGCGCGGCTGCCGACTGAATTCGAATGGGAACGCGCCGCCGGCGAGTTGCCGATCGAAGGCAACTTTGTCGGCCGCGGGCGCTTTCAGCCCGCCCCGGTGGAAAGCCAGCCTAACGGAAAACTGGCGCAGATGTTCGGTGACGTCTGGGAATGGACCCGCAGCGCCTATCTCCCCTACCCCGGCTACCGCGCCGTCCCGGGCGCGCTCGGCGAGTACAACGGGAAATTCATGAGCAGCCAGATGGTCCTGCGCGGCGGCTCTTGTGCCACGTCGCAAGACCATCTCCGCGCCACCTATCGCAACTTCTTCCAACCAGAAAAACGCTGGCAGTTCACCGGCATCCGTCTCGCGCGCGACTTGTCATGAAGCGCCCGAACGGCGGCGTGTCCGTGCTCGATCTCGAGCCGGCAGCCTCGGACTTCCTCAACCAGGCGATCGCGGGCCTCTCCAGCTCGCCCCGCACTTTGCCGAGCAAATTTTTCTACGACGAACAGGGCTCGAATCTCTTCCAGGAAATCTGCGAACTGCCGGAGTATTACGTCACCCGGACAGAGACGGAAATCCTTCGTCAATACGGAACCGAGATTGCCGATTCGATCGGTGAAAATGCCGAGCTCGTCGGCTTCGGGACCGGCGCCGGGGTGAAGACGCGAATGTTGCTCGGGCATCTGCAGAATCCGATCGCCTACGTCCCGGTCGACATCTCGAAACAGCGGCTCACCGAATCGGCCGAAGCTCTTAGTCTTGAGATGCCGGACCTGGAAATCCTGCCAGTCTGCGCAGATTATCTGCAGCCTTTTGAATTGCCGACGCCTTCGCGCGAGCCCGCGCACATCGCGGTCTATTTCCCAGGCTCGACCATCGGCAACATGCAGCCGGAAGTAGCGCGGCACTTTCTTCAGCGCGTCGCGCGTCTTTGCGGAAAAAGCGGCGGCTTGATCATCGGCGTGGATCAGCAGAAGCCGTTGCCAATTTTGGAAGCGGCCTATAACGACAGCGCCGGCGTCACTGCCGCATTCAATCTCAACATGCTCGTCCGCGCCAATCGCGAACTGAGCGCCGACTTCGATCTCCCGGCCTGGCGGCATCTCGCGGTCTACAATCAGGAAGCGAACCGGATCGAAATGCACCTCATCAGCGAGCGAGCGCAAATCGTGCATCTCGGTGAACGAGAGTTTGCCTTCGCGCCGGGCGAGAAGATCATCACGGAATTTTCATACAAGCACACGATCGAAGGGTTCAGTGCGCTGGCCGCCTCGGCGGGTTTCCAACTGGCGCGCGTCTGGACCGATCCGCAAAAACTTTTCGCGGTTTTCCATTTCACGACCGCGTAACGGCGGGCGAATCGTCCGCTCGCCAGCGGCCTCTCCGTCAACATGAAGCCGCTCGTAGAATTAAACGGAGTCAGCAAAACTTTCGGCACCGGCACCGCGCTGCATCCGACGGACCTGGTTTTCCAGTCTGGCCTAACGACTGCCTTGATCGGGCCGAGCGGTTGCGGCAAATCGACTCTCCTGCGGCTCATCATTGCGCTTCTCCAGCCCGACCGCGGCCGGATCACTTTCGACGGCACGGAGGTGACCGCAGCGAGCGCGCAACAGGTTCGCCGGCGCATCGGCTACGTCATCCAGGAAGGCGGGCTTTTCCCGCATCTGACCGCGCGCGGCAACGTCCTCCTCATGTCGCGCCATCTCGGCCGCTCCGCCGACGAAATGGAAACGCGGCTCGAGGAACTTTGCGCACTCTCGCAATTTCCGCGCGCCGCGCTCGATCGTTATCCGAGCGAACTTTCCGGCGGGCAACGCCAGCGTGTCAGCCTGATGCGCGCCCTGATGCTTTCGCCGCAAGTGCTCCTGCTCGACGAACCTCTCGGCGCGCTCGATCCCCTTGTGCGCTCGGCGTTGCAGTGGGATTTGAAGGAAATTTTTTCGCGCCTGCGACAGACCGCGATCCTCGTCACGCACGACATGGGGGAGGCCGCCTATCTGGCCGACGAGATCGTCCTCATGAGCGAAGGCCGCATCGTGCAGCGAGGGAGCGCGGCGGACTTGCGCGATCATCCGGCTAACGAATTCGTCTCCGAATTCATCAACGCGCAGAGGAGCGCCGCGTTTTGAGAATCCTCCTCCTTCTCGCATTTTGCGCGACCTCCGCGCTCGCGGCGGACCCGGTCGTGGTGGGATCGAAAAAGTTCACCGAATCCTACGTCCTGGGCGAAATCGCGAAAACCGTTCTCGAGCGCGAGGGTTTCACCGTGCAGCAGCGCGCCGGGATGGGCGGCACCATCATTCTCTGGCAGGCGCTGACCGGCGGGCAGATCGATCTTTACCCGGAATACACCGGCACGATCGGCGAGGAAATCCTGAAGACGAAGGAGAGGCTGCCGGAAAACGAAATGCGCCAGGCGCTCGCGAAATCAGGCATCGGAATGTCGTTCGACCTCGGTTTCAATAACACCTATGCGCTCGTGATGCGGCGCGCGGCCGCCGCCCGGCTCGGCCTGCAGACGATCAGCGATCTGCGCCGGCACCCGGAGCTCAAGGTGGGTTTGACCCACGAATTTCTCGACCGGCAGGACGGCTGGCGCCCTTTGATCGCCGCCTACGGACTAACGATGCCTAACGTGAGCGGAATCGATCACGCGATCGGCTACGCGGCGCTAGCCCGGGGCTCGATCGACCTGAAGGACGCCTATTCGACCGACGCCAAAATCCAGCAGAACGATCTCGTGGTGCTGCGCGACGACCGCCGTTTCTTCCCGGAATACAACGCCGTCTTCCTCTACCGGCTGAGCCTCGATCCCCGCGCCGTCACCGCCCTCAACCACCTTGGCAGGATCGATGAAGCAAAAATGATTTCGCTCAACGCCGCGGCCGAGCGCACGAAGGATTACGCCTTTGCCGCGTCGCAGTATTTCCACGCCTCGCCTAACGACAGCGCGCCCCGCCGCGATCTCGGCCGCAACCTTCTGCGCTGGACTGGTCGCCACCTGCAACTGGCCAGCGTCTCGCTCCTCTTTTCCGTCCTCATCGGCCTACCGCTGGGTATCGTCGCCAGCCGAGGCGGCCCCCTCGGGCAGACGATTCTGGCGATCGTCGGCATGATCCAAACCATCCCCTCACTCGCCCTCCTTGCCCTGCTCGTGCCGGTGCCGTTTCTCGGGATCAGCGCCACGACCGCGATCGTGGCGCTCTTCCTCTACGGGCTCCTGCCGATTGTGCGCAACACCGCGACCGGTTTGCAGGAGATCGCCCCCGCCTTGCGCGATTCCGCGACCGCGCTCGGCCTCGAGCCGGGGGCGCGGCTGCGGAAAATTTATCTGCCCCTCGCCTCGCGCACGATCTTGGCCGGGATCAAGACCAGCGCCGTGATCAACATCGGCACCGCCACCCTCGCCGCGTTGATCGGCGCCGGCGGCCTGGGCGAGCCGATCCTAAGCGGGCTCAATTTGAACGATCACAAGACCATCCTGGAAGGTGCAATTCCAGCGGCGCTCCTCGCACTTCTCGTGCAGGGACTCTTCGACTTGCTCGACCGCTTTTTGATTCCCCGTGGCTTGAGGCTTTAAAGGCGGCGGGCAACCACCGCCGTTCTGCTCGCTTAACTTTTGCGATGCTTGCGCCGCGCGTGCCCGTTGAGCGGGGAAGCGCGCTCGATCAGCAAAGCGTTGAGATGATGTGGGCGGTCTTTGGCGTCAATCACGACGACAAACGAGCCTTTAGGCGAAATCGAAATGAAGTCCGGATGCGGCACCGTATATCGCTCGCCGCTGGCAGTCTGAATCTCGTAGGGAACGAAAGGCACACTGCGATTGAACTCGCGAATGGACGTGATGACCACGCCGAACCGATACATCCTTCGGTCCGGCCAATCAAGAACCGCCATTATTTCAAGCGTCCGCGCGGGATGCGCCTTTAACGTTAGGCTGGAACCCCAAAACGGCTCGGCACCAGGATCGCGTCGCTCATGCCGTGCAGAAGTTTCTTGTCCGCCGGACAGATGGTGGCGAGCGCACCGCGCAAGCTCACCCCATCGGCTTCGACGAAATAATACGGGCACAGCCGCACCCGGCCGCGCATCGTCTTCAACTTCTCCGTCCCGGCGTCCCAATAGGGATGATCGAACAACCGGCCCTTATGAAAACGCTGAATGATGGTCGGTTCGCGCGCGAAGTTCGTGAGGGCATCCGCGATCCGCTGCTCCCATTCGGCGTGCGGCAGGTCGGACCCGAGGGCAACCCCGCGGCTGCCCCAGCCTAACGGCGAAAATCCGCTCACCTTGAGCAAGAGATCGCGCTCTTTCTGGCTGAACCGGGCCGCTTCCCGCCAATCGTGAATCTCGAGCCGTGGGATGACGGCGTGCTGCGGGAGAGGCGTGGGATCGAGGATCCAAGTGTAGGGAATGATCTGCCGGAGGGTGCGAAAATATTTGTCGCCCAGCTCGCGCCGCCAGAAGTCGTGCAAAGGCTGCAGCCAGAAGAGCGCGAACCACATTTTCTCCTCGAGATAGGGCTTGATCGGCGGCGTGATCGTGAGCTCGGCGCGGGCGGCCGCCTCGAGCAGTTCGGAGATGCCCGGAAGATTCGGCAGGTCGAAGAGTTCGAAGAACCGATAAACATCGCGCCCGGCCTGGGGCTGATAATTCTCCGCCGACGCCACCTTCCAGTCGCGTTCCGGGAAACGCGCGTTCAGATGCCTGACGATCCATTCCATCTCCGGCCGGTAGGTGGCGGATTCCTCTGAGACAACGATGTCGCCGCCCTGCGGCAGGACGGTGGTGAAACCGTCGAGCATACCGTCAGCCCCGCCGATCACGTCCGCGCCGCGGCCGGCGTAAGTCTGGTTGAGCCATGCCGTGAGCCCGATTCCACCGGGCACGGAATCCACTTCTGCGATCATCCAACCCTCATCGGTCAGGACGAGATCGGGTCGGATGACCCGGGGCAGAAGCTCGCGAAATTCTTTCCGGCGCGAAAACTCGATCAGCTCGGGCGGTTTCCCGATGTCAAGATAGCGCGCGACCCAGGCGGGCTGCTTTCCCTTGACGCTCTGCTGGTAAAGCTGGTTGCAGGAGCGCTGGAAAACGAAGAGTTGATGGCCGAGCCGCTCGAGATCGGCGCGCTGTTTCTCATCAATCAGGAAAGGCTCGGGCGAGAGCAGCCAGTCCTTCTCAGCGAAAAGGCTTTCGGCGGGGCGAGCCTCGCGAATGGCGGTCAGTCGATCGATTTCCGTGAGCATGAAAGAGGGCGGCCCGGGAACTTCCAATGCGTGGCTCGCCGAGTCCAACCAGGATTCGTCAAAATCCTCACCCCGGGCGCGGGAATCGAAGTTCGGCAGGCAAAATCACCACGGGCGAGTGGCGGCAGCACCGCCTCGATCGCGCTGCGTTCGGCTTCGAGCCACGGAGGAAGCACGAGCGACTCGCCGAGCGTCTCCTGATTTTCATCGACGCCAAAACCCGGGCCATCGGTCGCGAGCTCGAAGAGGACGCCACCTGGTTCACGAAAATAAACCGATTTAAACCAGAAACGGTCGATCACCGGCGTCGGCTGCGCGCCCTGCTCCGCAACGGCCTGCCGCACTTCGGCCTCGTGATCGTCATTCTCCATCCGCCAGGCGAGATGATGCACGCTTCCCGTGCCCCCGGCGCCGCGGCGCGCCGCCGGGAGCGCGCGCAGATCGACATACTGCCCGGAGCTCCCCTCGCCCACCCCGTAGCGGGCCCAACCCTCCTCCTCGCCGATTTTGCGAAAGCCGAGCCCGGCGCTGAGGAACCGCACGGTGGGCTCGATCTCCTGCTCGACCATGCTCGCGCTTTCCAGGCCGCGGATCTGATGCGCGACCGGGACGGAACCCTGCTTCCACGGGGTAAAAGGCCGCGCCAGAGAGCTCTCGCTTTCCGTTAGGCAGAGGCGCAGGCCATGAGGATCGGCCAGCGGCAGCACGCGCTGGCCAAAGCGCGTCTCGACCGCGAAGATCCGCGCGCCGTAGCGCTCCAGTCGGGCACCCCAAAAATCCAGGCTCCCCGGCGGAACCGCGAGCGCCACTTCCGTGCTCAGCCCGTGACCGTCGCGATGCGGAGCAAGCTGCGCCCATGGGGAAAAAGTCAGGTCCGTCCCGGGATGGCCCTCGGCGTCGGCGTAGAAAAGGTGATAGGTGCTCAGGTCATCCTGGTTGACCGATTTCTTGACCAACCGCATCCCGAGCACGCCGGCGTAGAAATCGAGGTTCTCCTGCGTGGGGCCGGCGATGGCGGTGATGTGATGAAGTCCCGAGATCGGTTGCACGCCGGACTCTCGCGCAACTTGCTCGCGGAGAAAAAGCGATATCCTTTGCCGCTGTCATGAAACCATTGCTCCTCGCTTTCACGGCCCTGCTCTTCGCGACCGGTGCGCTGGCCGAGCGGTCGATCATCTTTCTCGTGCGGCACGCGGAACGCGCCGATGCAGGAGGCCCGGGGCAAAAAGATCCCGCGCTTTCCGAGACGGGCAAGAAGCGCGCCGCCGCCCTCGTAGCGGAGCTTCGCGACGCGGGGATCAGCGCCATTTATGCCAGTGAATTTCGGCGCACCCAGGAAACAGCCGGGCCGCTCGCGAAGTCGTTAGGCTTGGAAACGATCACGTCCCGGCGAAGGAAACCGCGGGGTTAGTCGCGAAACTGCAGGCCGCCACCGGAAACGTCCTCGTGATTGGTCACTCCAACACCGTGCCAGAGATCATCAAGGCGTTGGGGATCACGACGCCGCTCACGCTGGCGGAAGACGCCTACGATGACCTTCTCCTGGTCGTGCTGGAGCAGCCGCCGCGGCTCGTCCATCTTCATTATCGTTAGGCCGATACGGCTAAAAATCCACCCCGGCCGTAAACTGAAGGAGGAGCGCACTTAAGGTGAGCGAGGTGCGAGAATATTCACCGCCGGCCAGCGCGCTTTGCACGACGCGCTGGGTGGCGGGCAGGCGCGCCATTGCCAGGAAAGATCGGTCCGGTAACGATCCCAGCGATAGCCGAGCCCGGCCGTCACGGTGTGCTCGAAATCACGCCGGTCAGCGGAGTCAGGGTTTCGTTAGGCACGGGACTCCTGGCGTAGCTGTAGCCGGCCCGGGCGAGAAGCTCTGGCCTTCGATCGTGCCCTGCATCGCTTCGACCAGGCGTTTTACGATCGAAAGACCAAGGCCGGTCGAGGATTCGCCACCTGTCGGGCGCGCGGTCAGGCGGGTGAATTGCCGAACAATTGCCTCTGGTCCTCGGCGCTGATCCCGGGTCCTTCGTCCTTCACCGAGATGAGAGCGCGGTCGTCCGCGCGTGCGGCAGCTCGATCTCGGCCAACTCGAACGCCACCACGCTCGCCGCCGCGGCTACCGCAACGATCACCTAGACACCGGCCGCCTTTTTCCCGACGAGCAGAAACGCGCAGAGCGGCACGCTCGCCAGCCAGGCCACGGCGTGACCGCGCATCCCGCCTTCGACATAACAGAGCGCGGTGAAGCCGAGCGCCATCATCGCCGGGAGGAAGTTGCCGCCGATCGCGACCGAACGAAGTGCGCGCATCAGAAAGGACGTGGCCAGGAACCCCAAACTGCAGATCGTTACGATCCACACGCCCCAGATGTGCCCGCCGATTAAATAAAATTCGGCGTAAAGCATCCCGAAGAGAAAACCGAGCAAACCGAACCAGCCCACGAGACGCGCGCGCCGGCCGAGCTCGGGATCGAGTCGGCAGGCTTCGTAGAGAAAATAATCGACCATCTCGGCGGTCTGGCGTGACCGCATCCAGTGGAAAGCCGTGCGCAATAATCCGGTGGTCGATCCGGTGGGGAGCGACGACGCCATCTCAGAAGATGTAAGCGGATTCGGCATGGAGAAACCGGCCTTAACCCAGCAGCAACCGGGCGGTGCCTCGCTCGCAGCAGCCTGCCTGCAATTCGCCCACGGGATTACTTCTGCTCGAAAATCGTCGTCCGCTGCACGCGTTCGCCCTTCAACAGGACGACCGAGATGGAGGAAAGCGCCCGCACATCCTGGAGCGGATTGCCATCGACCACGAGGAGTGAGGCTTCCTTGCCCTTCTCAATCGTGCCGATGCGATGGTCCGCGCGGAGGAGTTTGGCCGCGTTGGAAGTGGCGGCCTGGAGGGCGACTGCGGGCGGAATGCCAGCCCCCACCCAAAGCTCGATCTCCCGCTGCACGGTCGGGCCGTGGAGGACGAGGAAGTTCCCCGCATCCGAGCCGGTCACGAGCAACACGCCGGCTCGCCAGGCCTTCACCAGATTGCGTTCGCCAAGTTCCATCGAGAGCGGGTAATGGCTCAAGCCTTCCCGCATCTCTTTCATCTCCGGGCCGGTCGCGGCGTGCTCGGTTCCGCTAAGCAATTCCTTTGTCGTGACCTGCTGGACTAACGAGCGGCGAAGCAGATCGGTTTTTCCCTTGGCAAAATCGGAGAGCCCCTCGACCACGCTCAAGGTCGGATCGAACGCGATCCTCATTGCTTTCATCTCCGCGATCGTGGCGTCCGGAATTTCGTCGCGGAAGGAGCCGTGCTCGATCGAGTCCGCGCCTAACGACACCGCATCGATCACGTCCTGGCGTCCGCCGGTATGGATCGAGGCCGGCAATTTCTTCGCGTGCGCTTCTTCCACGACCGCGCGGAGGAGGCCGAGATCCATCCGGTTAAAAGGGGAACCGGGCACGCCCGCTTCCAGGATCCCCTTGATCGCGTTCACGCCTTTCGCGGCCAGTTCGTCGACCTGCTTCCGCGCTTCCGCCGGCGTCTTCGGGATGCGGAGGAATTGCGCATTGAACCCGGCCCGCGCCATCTCCGGCATCTTCTTCGCGTACTCCGTGCCGTGGCCGCCTTCCGCGGTGAAGAGCGGGCCGCAGAGGAAGAGCTCGGTTCCCAGTTTCTCGCCGCTGTTGAATTGTTCCCGCAACTTCAACATGTCATCGACCTTGTCGCCCGCGCTTCGGACCGCGGTGATCCCGCAATAAAGGTAAGCCTCCATCTCGCGCTCGGCCGCCTTTTGCGGATCGAACTTCGACCAGTCGTCGTAGAAACCACCCGGCCCGCCGAGATGCACATGCACGTCGATCAAGCCCGGCAGCACCGTCTTGCCGGCGGCGTCGATCACCTCGGCGTTGAGTTTCTTCGCGTCCGGGAAAGCGCCCTCGTAAACCTCCGCGATCTTCCCGCCCCTAACGAGCACCGCGCCGGACTCGATCATCTTCCCATTCCCGACGAAGATGCGCGCGTTCTGGATCAGCCAGGTCTGCCCCCGCCGCAGATCGCGCGCCAGGATCCGCGCCTTGACCAGGTCCTGCTGGCTCCAGGCCTGATACGCACCGAGCAAGAGGAACGGCAGGAGCACCACCAGGACCCAGAGTTTGGCGGAGGCGCGGAGCTTTTCCTCCTTCTCCCAGCGGAATAATTTCGTCGCGATGAAGGTCGCGACCGCGGTTGTGAGGAGGAGCGCCACAACCGCCTTCCAGTTCGCCCAGACACTCTCGCCGCGCTGCATGATCCCGCCGATCCCGGTCATCAGGTAAGTCGCGGGGATGAACTGCGTAATATTCTGCAGCCAATGCGGCATGTAGGTGATCGGAATGGTCGCGCCGCTCAGGAACAGCATTGCCATGTAAATCGGCTGGATCAGGATGTTGCTTTCCTGGGAGGAATTGACGACCGCGGCGATGATCAAGCCTAACGACCGGAAGGCGATCGCCCCGAGGCAGACGAAAAGCAGGAGCGAGCCGAGCTGGGGAGGAAACGTCATCCCATAAAACTGGTGGGCGAGGAAAAGAATGAGCACCACGCTCGGCGCGAAGAGCACCACCCCGGTGATCATCGACGCGGCCAGCAGCGGCACCGGCGTGATCGGCGTCACCTTGTAGCGGCGGAGCACATTTTCCTCCCGCTCCTGCACCGCGCGCATCCCGGCGCCGAAAAGTCCGTTCCCGAGAATCCCGAGCACGATCACCATCGTCACCACCTGGAGAATGGCCGAGCCCTGATGCGCATCGAACATCTGCGCGAAAACGAAAAAGAAGATGAGCGGGAAGAAGTAGTTGAAAAAGAGGACTGCCCGATTCCGCATCGCGAGCTTCAGGTCGATCTTGAGCAGGGCGAGAAAAGATTTCATGTCGTTAGCGAACGCGGCGAGGATCGCCCTCATCCTGACCTTCTCTCCCGGGGAGAAGGAAAAGACGAGAGCCGGTCTCGCTCTTCTCTGAATTTCCGCCCGCCCTACCGGGCCCTCCCTCTGGCGACTGGACCAAGTCCCGGGCGCGCGTCGTCCCAGCATCTTCTCCCTCTCCCTGCCAGGGAGAGGGGTGGGCCGGCTGGTTTTCCATCACTTATTCCCGCAGCCTTTTCCCCGTCAGCTCGATGAAGACATCTTCGAGCGTTGGGCGTTTCAGGTGCACATCGGTGAGCTCAATCCCCTGGCCATCGATCCAACGGATCAACTCCACCAGCGTTTGCGCCGGACGGCTCGAGCTGACCCATATTTTTCGCCGATCGTCACTCAGCATTGCCCGGATCGCGCCCGGCAAATCCGGCGGCCCGTTCGCGGAAATTGGTTGCCCTAACGAAACTTCGACACCCGACTGCGTTTCACTTTTCTCCTGCAACTCGCGCGGTGAACCGATCGCAATAATCACCCCATTATCAATAATCGCCACCCGGTCGCAGAGCCGCTCGGCTTCCTCGATGTAATGTGTCGTCATCAGAATGGTGCGTTTTTCCGCGCGCAGTTCCTCGATCAGATCGCGAATCTCGAGCCGCACCTGCGGGTCGAGCCCGGTCGTCGGCTCATCGAGAAAAAGCAGCTGCGGATCGTTAATCAAAGCGAGGGCGAGCGCGAGACGCTGCTTCTGCCCGCCGGACAACGTGGCGTAACCGGCCTCGCGTTTTTCCCAGAGCTGCAGGCGGCGCAGAAGCGCATCGCCATCGACCTGCCGGGTATAAAACGAGGCAAAAAGCGCGATCGCTTCGTGCACCTTGATCTTGTCCGGCAAATTCGTCGCCTGCAGGCAGACCCCGATCCGATCCTTCAACGCCTGCTTTTGCCGATCGGGATCGAACCCGAGGACCCGCACTTCACCGCCGGTGCGCGGGCGCAGGCCCTCCAGAATCTCGACCGTCGTGGTTTTCCCGGCGCCGTTCGGCCCGAGCAATCCGAAAACTTCGCCGGCGCTGACCTCGAAATCGATCCCCTTCACCGCCTCGAGCGTCCCGTAGGATTTGCGCAATCCGCGCGCGTAAATGACAGCGGCGTCGTTCATATTTGTGCAACCGTTCCGACCGAAAGAGTCTGGGTAGCGCGCGCGTCTCGCGTGCTGGCGCTGGCGTCCTCGCCAGCGCGGACCTTTTTTGAAGCGCGGCGAAACCGGACAGCGGCCGATCGTCGAAAAGTTCGTTTCGGCGGGACGCCGAAACCAGCACGCGAGACGCGCTCGCTACCCGGCCCGGAAATCTTCGCGCCACGTCTCAACTCGCCGCTTCCGGTTTCCGCCTGACGAGCCGCGGCAGTTGCGTAACCAGAAAGAGAAGCGCCAAACCGCCGCAGGCTTTCGCGAAGAGTTCGCCGTGCCGGACATAAAAGGTCACCTGTCCATTGACTGGAACCTCGACCGTCCCGTTCAACACCCCTTCCGTGAACTGGCTCCCCTTCGCGTCGAGCAGCACCTGCGTGACGCGACCGGAGCGATTCACAAAACAGGTCACGCCGGTATTGGCAGCGCGCGCCATTGGCCGGCGCGTCTCGACGCAGCGGAAGACCGCATTGGCAAGGTGCTGCTGCGACGCGGCGGATTGCAAAAACCAGCCGTCGTTCGTCACGTTGGCGAGCAGGTTCGCCCCGCGCAGAACGAATTGCCGCGTCAACTCCCCGAGTGTGTCTTCAAAACAAATCAAGGGCGCCACTTTCACCGCGCTATCGGTGAGGTGAAAAACGACCGGCTCTTTCCCCCGGGTGAAATCGGCCGGCACCTGGCCGCCCACGATCCGCGAGATGAACGGCACCGTGTTCCGTCCCGGCACGTATTCACCGAACGGGACGAGATGCAGTTTGTGATAAACCTGCACGTCCGGGCCGCCGCGCCCGATGAGAATGGCCGCGTTGTAGTCGCCATCCTGGTCCGCGTCGATCGTGCCGAGGAGCAGGTCGGTCCTGATCGAAGCGGAAAGTTCCATCACGAATCGGTTGTTCACCTCATCGAGCAGCGCCGGCGCGGGAGTCGAGCTTTCCGGCCAGATGATCAACTGCGGCGGCGGGACCTGTGCGAGGCCGAGCCGCGTCAGGCGCTCGAACTGCGCAAACGTTTTCTCCTGATATTCGCGGCTGAATTTTTCTTCACGCGGGACGTTCGCCTGGACGAGGGCGACGCGGAGCGGCTCCGTTTCCTCCGGCGTCTGCAGAAGGCGAATGCCGTAGCCGGAAATTCCCACGATCGCCGCCAGGGTGAGGGTGAAATCATAATGCGGGCGGCGCTTCCGGACTTTGCTCTCGATCGTGAAACGCCGGACCGTCGCGACCCCGATCACGTTCGCGAACGCGACCACGAAGGAAAGCCCGGCCACTCCGGTGATCTCCGCGATCTGGATGATCGGCAGCGTGTCGTGCAGCGGCACCCCGAGGCCGTTCCAGCCCCAGCCGCTGAACATCCAGCTCCGGACCCATTCGAGCCCCGTCCAGCCGGAAGCGAGAATGAGCGCGAGCCCGAGATTGCGAAAGGAATTCAGCCAGGGCGAACGCGCTTCCGGCGGGGAGTCGTCGAGCCGGGTGGTGGGCCAGGCGTTCGGGCGCGGCGTGGGCGCGGGCAGCGGCTTGCGCGGACGGAGCAATCCCGCCAGCCAGGCCCAGAGCGCAAAATAAACGCCCATGTAAAGACCGACGATGACCAGCCCCGGCACCGTCACGGTGTAGAGCCAGTAAAAGACGCCCCAGAAAAAAATCACGCCCGCGACGTAGCCGAGGAACAGATCGCGCAACCAGCGCCGCTTCGAATTTTCGCCCGTAAACCAGACCACGGTGAGGAGCGGGGTGAGCGCGATCCAGCAGATCCAGCTCTGTTCAAAAGGCGCAAAGCAAAGCGTCGTGAGCACGCCGGTGGCGACCGCGGCGAGCCAGGGCCAGAGGTTCAACCAGCTTCGGATACGCGACGGTTCGCTCACTCGAAAATCAGGAGCGGCGCTTGCGCCGGCCGGTCTCGGCCTTTTGCCGCGACGGATACACCGCGCCCTTCAGGTCGCGGGAGTGGGCCGGGTTGACGCGGAACGAGGCCGACTTTACGTCGTCGACCGTGCGCACATTCACCTTGTTCGCGACGATGTAGTCCTGCGACATCAGGCCCACCAGGGTATCGAGAAATTCCGCGCTCTCCATCTCCTCCATCCGATCGGCCAATTGCGCGCCTGCCACCGTGCCGCCGCCGAGACCGATCGTTTTCAGGATCGAGATTTCACCGCCGTTGAGACTGATATCGCTCATTAGCCAATTGTGGCCGGGTTCGGCGCGATGTCGAGCGACGCGAAGACCGCTATGCCATGCGACGCTGGGCGTCTTCCTGCAGCCATTGCCAGAGTGCCTCGAGCTTTTTCCCCACCTCAGGCTTAAGCGCGGCCAGCTCTGCGGCAGTGAATGCCTGCCCGGGCGGCCGGCGTTGCGCGAAAAGGTAATACTTGATCTTGGGCTCCGTCCCCGAGCCGCGCACCGCCACCCGGGTCTGGTCGGCAAGTTCGAAGATGAGCATTTTTTCGCGCGGAATTTCGTCGCCCTCGACGTCGCGCATCGTCTCCTTTTCGAAATTCCGAACCGCCGTCACCTTGCCGCCCGGCATCTCGTTAGGTGGTTCCTCCACGTAGCTGGCGAGCAGGCGCTGGATCTGGCCCGCGCCCTCCGCGCCTTCCAGCGTGATGGCGGCATTTTTTTCCTGGTAGTAACCGAACTCCGCATAAATCTGGTCGAGCAATCCGTCGATCGTGATCCCGAGCGATTTCGCGTGCGCCGCGACTTCGCAGAACATGATCGCGGCCCCGTTCGCATCCTTGTCCCGGACGAAATCCGCGCCGCTATAGCCGTAACTTTCTTCGCCGCCGAAAATGTAAAAGGCCGAGTGCTCGAGCCGGCGCCGGCGCGTCTCCTCCTCCGACAGGTCGCGGTAATCTTCGCCCTCCGCGAGGGGCACGGCGCGTTCGTATTTCCCGAGCTTGGCTCCGATATACTTAAAACCGGTCAGCGTCTCGACACAGCGCAGGCCGAACTTTTCCGCAATCGCTTTCTGCAGATCGGTCGTGACGAACGTTTTGATGATGACGCCGCGCGCCGCGTTCTCGGCCGTGAGCACGCCTTGGTCGAAAAGAGTTTTCGCGCGGTAATAGGCGATGAGCGAACCGATCTGGTTGCCGGTCAGCAATTTCATTTCCCCCTCTGTGCTTCGGACCGCGACGCCCATCCGGTCGCAATCCGGGTCGGTCGCGATCACGAGATCCGCGTTCACTTTTTTCGCCAGCTCGGTCGCGAGCTGGAGCGCGGCCGCGTTCTCCGGGTTGGGCGATTCCACGGTCGGAAAGCGCCCGTCGAATTGATCCTGTTCCGCCACCACGTCGAAAGCGAACCCGAGCCGTTTCAGCATCGGCTTGATGATGATCCCGCCCGTCCCATGGATCGGGGTGAAGACGATGCGCAGGCCACTTTGCGACCGGACCAGGGCCGGATCGAGCACGAGCGTCTCGAGGCGCGCCATATAGGCTTCGTCGACCTCGCGGCCGAGCGTGAGGATCTCGCCCCGCGGCTCGTTAGGCGGAGGCGCGCCCGCCGCGTTCACCTTCGCGATGATCCCGCCGGCGTGCGGCTCGACCACTTGCGCGCCGTCACGGAAGTAAACCTTGTAACCGTTATCATGCGGCGGGTTGTGGCTCGCCGTCACCACCACGCCCGCGCTCGCCCGCAAATGGCGGACGGCGAAGGAAAGCTCCGGGGTCGAGCGCGGCCCGTCGAAGATGCAGGCGTCGCAGCCGTTCGCCGCCGCGATCTCCGCCGCCAGTTTGGTGAAATCGGCCGAAAAGAAGCGGGTGTCGTGCGCGATCACGAGCTTCGGCCGGCCCGGCAGATTTTCCCTCGCAAACCATTCCCGCAGATATTCGGCCAGGCCCTGCGTGGCGCGCCCCACGCTCTCGTAGTTCATCGCGTTCGTCCCGACGCAGGGAAACTCCGGCCGTCCCAGGTCGTTAGGCGTTCCGCGCTCCGCCGCGGTCACGATCTTGCCGATCGTGCGGCCGCGGATGCCGCCGGTCCCGAAGGCGAGCGAGCGATAGAACCGGTCGTTCAACTCCGTCCACTCGCCTGCCTCGATCAATTCCGTGATCGCCTGCCTAACGATGGGCGAACCCGGCTGCTCGAGGGCATGGCGAAGGTTGCGGGCGCTGGTTTCGAGGAGCTTCTCCGCCGCCAGGGCGCTCTCGATTGCGGTCGTTGGGTCAGGCATCGTCCGCCACGTTTCCGGCAGCGGCCGCCCTTTGCAAGTGTCGAGCGCGGTCAGCGCGGACGCTCGTATTTCCACATCCGCGATTTGCCTTC
>JBBSLW010000038.1:0-18309 GCA_038233495.1 Chthoniobacterales bacterium
CTCAACCGGCCGCGCGGCGTAGCTGGATCGCGCACCTCTGGCACGAGTGGCTCTTCGAGCTCCGCCGACCGATCGCGCCCGCTTTCGCCCGGCCGCAGCCGCAGACCTGGCCTAACGATCGCCTGACCGCGGCCTGGCTCGGGCATTCCACCGTCCTGTTGAACTTTCTTGGGATCACCATCCTGACCGATCCCGTCCTCTTCCCGCGTTGTGGGATTCGGTTGCCCGGCCTGACTATCGGGCCGAAGCGCCTCACGCAACCGGCGCTGGAGTTTCGAGACCTGCCGCCGATCGACCTCGTCCTCCTCTCGCATGCGCACTTCGATCATTTCGATACGCGCACTCTGCACCGCTTCGGGAAACGCACCCAGGTCGTGACCGCGCCGCGAACGCGCGATCTCCTGCGCTGGACGCGCCTGCGTGACATTACCGAGCTGCGCTGGGATGAAACCCATCGCGTCGCAACCGCCGCGGGCGATCTGTTCGTGAGGGCGTTTCGCGTGCGGCACTGGGGCGGGCGGATGCAATACGACAATTATCGGGGCTGCAACGGCTACATCCTCGAGCGCGAAGGCCGGCGCGTTCTCTTCGGGGGCGACACCGCCATGACGGATGATTTTGCCACGCTGAATGACGGCCGGCCATTCGATCTCGCGCTGATGGGGATCGGCGCCTACCAGCCGTGGATTCGAGCGCATTGCACCCCGGAGCAGGCCATCGCAATGGCGAACGCGGCCGGGACGCGTTTCATCATGCCGGTCCATCACCAGACCTTTAAGCTCAGCTTCGAGCCGTTCCGCGAGCCGATGGAGCGTTTCACCGCCGCGCTGGCGGATGAGCCGGAGCGGATTGCGCTGCGCGAGATAGGAGAAACTTTTGTCCTCCCGTGAGGGCTACGAGCCGGGGCCGAATATCTCCAGAAGGAATTCGCGGAACTCCACCGGGTTGCGCAGCCGGTATTTGGCCCGGCTGGGGTTGGGGCCGATCTTGAGCGAAATCAGATTCGGCAGCTTGAGTTCGAACATGCTTTCATCCGTCTGATCGTCGCCGGCACAGAGCGCGAGGTCGTAGTGCTTCTCCTGCAACAGGCGCCGGACGGCTGCGCCTTTCGAGATGGTCGCCGCGCTCGCCTCGATGATCTTGCGGCCGTGCCGAATCTCGACCGGCTCGTTCGCCATGATCGCGCCGAGTTCGACCGCCAGCTGGTGCGCTTTCCAAGTGCCGAACTCGGGATCGGTATTCCGATAATGCCAGACAAGTGAAGTCTTCTTTTCCTCGACGAAACTGCCCGGCGTCGATTGTTCGTAGAGCCGCAGAATGTGGAGCATCTCCTCCTTCCAGGCATAGCTGACCCCGGCATCGAGCCGCTCCCATTCGCGCGCGCCGGCCGGTCGCAGGGCCGCGCCATGCTCCGCGATGAGGTTGAAGGGGTAATCACCCAGCCAGGAGTCGAGGTCCTCGCTCGTGCGGCCGCTGATCAGGGTCACATCCAGGTTCGGACGGTCCCGCAGGGTGTCGAGCAACTCGCGCACGCCTTCGTTAGGCTTGGCCGCATTCGGATCGCGCACGATCTCGCGCAGGGTGCCGTCGTAGTCGAGAAAAAGCGCGATGCGTTTCTGTGCGGCGACCGCTTCGCGCAGCTGGTGGGCGAGGTCTTCGATCCGTTCGCCGTCCGGAGGCGCGGTGTCCTCGCGGGAGGCGGAGAGTTGGTCGATAAAGCTGCGGGCCCAATGCCGGGCATCATATTTCAAAACTCGGTCGCGCATCGGTTTGTTGCGGGAAACCCTCTCCTCCTCCGGCAACGCAAGCGCTTCGCGCAACGCCTCCGCCACGCCCTGCGCATCGTAGGGGTTGACGAGGACTGCGTTGAAAAGCTCGCCCGCCGCTCCGGCAAATTCGCTCAGGATGAGAACGCCGGCATGCTCGCGCTGACAGGCGATGTATTCCTTCGCGACCAGGTTCATCCCGTCGATCAAAGGGGTGACGAGCCCGACATCGGAGCAGGCATAGAGGGCGCAGAGATCGACGAAATCAACCGAGTCGTGAATGAATCGGATCGGGCTGCTCCGGAGCGTGGCGTAGGTGCCGTTGATCCGGCCGACCTGCGCTTCCACTTCCGCGCGCAACTCCTGGTATTCCTCCACCCCTTCGCGCGAAGGCACGCTGACGAAGATGAACTTGATCGTGTCGCGATCCTCCAGCTCCTCCAGGAAGCGCTCGATCGCCTCGATCCGGTGCAGGATTCCCTTGGTGTAATCCATCCGCTCGACCGACAGGACGATCCGCTTGTCCGCATCCGCCTCGTGCATCTCCGCTAGGCGCTGCTCGAATTCCGGCGAAGCGAGCGTCTCCTCAAACTTCTTCGCGTTGATTCCGATCGGGAAGACGCCGAGCGCGGTGCGGTGGCCGGTCTCCGTGCGGATGAGCGCGATCTCCGACTCGATCCCGAGGAGGCGCAGCACGGTGCTGCGAAAGTGGCGCATGTAACCAAAGGTATGAAAGCCGACGAGGTCGGCTCCGAGCATCCCAGCGACCAGTTCGTTGCGTTTCGGATGACAGCGGAAGGTCTCAAAGGAGGGGAAGGGAGTGTGCAGGAAGAAGCCTGTCTTCAACTCCGGCATCGCCTCGTGCAGCATCGCCGGCACGAGCATGAGCTGGTAATCGTGCACCCAAACCAGGTCGCCCGGTTTGGCGCAGGCCAGCACCTTGTCGGCGAAACGCTGGTTGGCGCTGCGATATTGCTCCCACCAGGCCGGGTCGTAGCGCATGTAGTTCGGCATGTAATGGAGGAGCGGCCAGAGGCTGGAGTTGGAGAATCCTTCGTAATGCCCGGCCGCTTCGTCTTCCGAGAGAAAGATCGGAACGCAACCGCACTCCTTCATCAGAATGCGCTCGACCTCGGCCTGCTTTTCCTCGGGCACGACGCTCCCCGGCCAGCCGATCCACTTCAGGTCGAACTGTTCCGTCGAGAGGCCTTCCAAGGCCGCGACCAGACCACCGGAAGATTTCTTGATCGTCTCGCCCACCGTCACCGGCAGGCGATTCGAGACGTTGATCAGGGTGGTGCGTGACTGCGGCATTCAATTGGTCGACTTGTTAGGGAATCGCCCGCGCACGACGCTTTGGCCCTTCCCAAAATTCCCTCTCGGTGATCGTGCTTTTCCTTAGGGTCCGCCCGCCACTCTTTTCCACGAGACAAAACGGGCGAGGTGCTGCAGAAGAAGAGTCGATGCGTGCGGTCGTGGTGCTCAAGCCTGGCGGAGTGGAAAATCTTGCGTGGCAGGAGGTGGAAACCCCACCGCATCCGACGGCCGATCAGGTGCGGGTCCGCGTGCATGCGTCGGGGGTGAATCGTGCCGATCTCATGCAGCGCGAAGGAAAGTATCCTGCGCCTCCGGGTTACCCGGAGAACATTCTCGGTCTCGAGTTTTCCGGAGAAGTCGAGTCGTTAGGCGAAGTGGCGCGGGCCTGGCAGGTCGGCGACCGCGTCTTTGGGATCACGGCCGGCGGCGGTCAGGCCGAGTATGTGGTGGTGCCGGAGAGCAACCTGGCGCGCATCCCCGCTCCGCTCGATTACATCCAGGCGGCGGCGATGCCGGAAGTTTTCATCACGGCGCACGATGCACTCTTTACCCGGGGCGGCCTGGAAATGGGCGAGCGCGTCCTGATTCACGCCGCGGCCTCCGGTGTCGGGACGGCGGCACTCCAACTCGCGCGCGCTGCCGGCGCGACGGTCTACGGCACTTCGCGCACGCCCGAGAAGCTCGAGCAAGTTCGCGCCCTCGGGCTCGACGAAGCGATCGTGGTTGGCGATTCCCCACAGACCTTCGTCACGCGCGTGCAGGAGATGACCGCCGGCACCGGAGTCGACGTCATCCTCGACCTCGTCGGGGGCGCCTATTTCCCGGCCAACCTTGAGGCGCTCGCACCGCGCGGGCGTCTCATCTGTGTCGGCCTGATAGCGGGCCGAAAATCAGAGATCGATCTCGGCCTGCTTCTGCGAAAACGCGCGACCATCATCGGCACGGTTCTGCGCGCCCGCTCGACCGCGGAGAAAGCCGAGGCTACCCGCCGGTTCGCCGCCCACGTCCTCCCGCTGGTCGCCCGCGGCCTTGTCCGGCCGGTGATTGATCGAGTTTACCCCGCCGCCCAGGTGCGGGAGGCGCACCAGCATCTCGAATCGAACCGCACGCTCGGGAAGATCGTCCTCGACTTTTCCCTGTAGCCCCGGGGCATCGCCCGCCGGCCGCGCCGAAGTCGCGCGCCTTAACTGCGTGCTTCCGACCCGAAAAGCTTCACCATTTTGTTGTAAAGCCCGAGGAGCAGAATCGTCGGCGCCCAATGCCCGACGAATTGCGACGCGTCCCGGCGACCAAAGACGCGGAGCGCGAGCGAGAGCCCGATGGAGCCAAAAGCGGCCCAAAGGAAAGTGTCGGAAGGCAGTTTGCTCGTCTGGCGCTCGATCGCTTTCGCGACCGCCCCCTCGCCGTGGTAAATGCCCGTGAAATCGTGTTTTAATTCGGTGGTATTCATATCAGGCGCTTCGTCCCCGGCGCCGAGGCGGACTCATTTCTTTTCGGGAAAGGCCGGCCCGCCCCCGGCGCGACCGGCGAAATCCGCACGAGAGAGACCGCAAAATGGCACCCTAGCTGCTTTCTAGTAATTATGGCGAAGTTCTTAAATACCAGCGCAGCCAACTATTATCTCGAGGAGATTATTCGGCTCGCGCACGACCAGCTCATCCTGGTCAGCCCCTCCCTCAGACTGAACGACCGCATTAAAGAACTGCTCGAGGATAAGAACCGGATGAAAGTCGAGATCCGCTTCGTCTACGGCAGAAACGAGCTCGCCCCGGAGGAGATCAACTGGCTGCGCTCCCTCAACTTCATCCGCACCAGCTTTTGCAAGAATCTCCACGCCAAATGCTACCTCAACGAAGACCTCTGCATCGTCACCAGCCTCAACCTTTTCGAGTTTTGCCAGGTCAATAACAACGAGATGGGCATCCTCATCTCGCGCGAAGGTGACGCGGAGCTCTTCCAGCAGGCGACCGACGAGGCGCAGCGCATCCTCCGGACGAGCGACGAAGTGCGGATGAGCTTTGAGAAAGTAAAACGCCTGAGTGAGGACAACGCGCCCGAGCGCGACGAGGAACAGCAAGGCGTCGGCAAACTCAGCACCTCCCGGCTCGCAAAAAAACTTGGGCTCAAAACCCAGGAGCTGACCAACCACCTGGTCAGCCTGGGAGCGATCGAGATTAGTGAAGGCCAGAAACAAATCACCCCGCTCGGACGCCGGCTCGGCGGCGAGCTGCGGGTCAGCGCGCGTTTCGGCCCCTATTTTCTCTGGCCGGAAGCACTTCCCCTGGCCAAAGCCTAACGAGCAATTTTGTAGCGTCCGCTGTCTCAGCGGAAGGAACGGTGGCAGCTCTTGAACTGCGCCTTCCCCAGATGCGCTGAGGACAGCCCCGAAAGCTTTCGGGGCTACAGCCGACTAGCCTTCCGATGACTCGGGCACGGCCTTCTCGGCGGCCTGGAAACCGATCTTGGAGTGCGTCCCGTCGCAGAACGGCTTCTCCGTGGAAGCGCCGCAGCGGCAGAGCGACATTCGTTTCTGCGCCGGATAGCTGTTGCCATCCGCGTCCTTCATTTCCACTTCGCCCTTCACGATGAAAGGGCCGTTCTTGATGATATCGATCGTCACGTCAGCCATGCGCCAGCCTCGCACCGGCACCGCAAAAAGAAACCGCGCCTCTCTCCCGGCTCCGAGTTCAATCCCGTCCTCGTCGCCGGTCGGAGTCCGCCCTAACGATTCGTGAAACTGAAGCGAAGGGCCTGGCGGAGGCGGGGCGGGAGCGTGGGGAGATGGCAGCGCTCGATCAGGAAAGTGATGACGCCGGCCAGTTCCTTGAAGATGTAGTTCTTGTTCACCGCGCCCTGCAGGTAATGCTCGCCGCTGCTCCCGCCTGTCCCGACGCGAGTGCCGATCATGCGCCGGACCATCTGGAGATGGCGGTAGCGGAAGGTGGCCAGTTGTTCGTCTATCTCGATGAGGGAGTTGAGGAGGGCGAAAGGAAGACGAAAGAGCGGCTCGTCGCGGTAGAGCATGATGAAAAGCGCGGCGCGGAGTGCGGCCGGGGAAAAGTCGCCCCAGCCGGTATGGAAAAAGAGGTCGTCGAACTTGGCCAGAAGGTCGGCCTGGTCGTCGCGCGGGGAAAGGCTCTGCTCGTAGAGCGCGCGGTAACGGCTCCAGAAAGGGGTCGCTTCCTTCGGCGCGACTTCGTTAGGCTGCGCGCTCCAATCGCTCCAGAATTCGTCTTCGAAAAAGGGGGTGCGAGCCAGCCAGCGCTCGACCATCTGGAGGATGCTTGGCTTTTGCTCGGCCTCGCTGATCTCGGCGAAGTCGGCCGCGTTAAAGCCACCCAGCTCGGTGTGTTTGTAGTAATCGGCCCGGAAACGGTTTTCCATTTTCAGGCCTAACGACGCTTCGATCTCGCGGAATTGTTTGCTCTGGAATCCGGAAGCGCCATGGAGGAGCTCGCGGAATTCAAGGAAATCGAGCGGGGTCATGGTCTCGAGCACGTCGACCTGATGGTTGAGCAGTTTCCAGATCTCGACCACGCGCCGAAAGCGATGCACGACGACGTTCATGTCCGGGCCGTCGTCGTCGGCGGCTGGTTTGCTCAGGACTTCGCCGCAGGCGGTGATTTCGTGCAGGATCTGTTTGAACCAGAGCTCGTAGGCCTGGTGGATGATGATGAAGAGCATCTCATCGTGCGCGATCAGCTTGCCTTCGCGCAGGCTGAGCGGTTTTTGCAGCTCGAGCAGGCGATCGATCCCGAGGTAGTCGCCGTAATACTGCGGAGCTCGCTCGTCGTGATTGATCGGGCATTCCATCGCGGCAGTGTCGCGCAGGCCGCGGGCGGGAGTCAATCCGCGGGGCACCGTCCGGTGGCTCGATCGCTATGAAAGAGGCGGCGCGCCCTCGCTGCTGTCATCCCGAGCCGGCGCAGCACTGCGAGGGATCTCACAATCGCAGTTTGCGCTTTCGGATGGCGCGCAGACGTGGATTGCAGTTGGGAGATCCCTCTCCGTCCTGCGGCGGATCGGGATGACAAGCCTCCTTGGGGGGCGGGATCGCGAGTGGCGACCGCCCGTTAGGCCCTAACGACGACGGCGCCCGAAAGAGTAACCCCGATGGGTGCGGCCGCCGCCGATCGCGCGCTTGCCGCCGGCCGATTCCGGCTCAAAAAGAATCGTATAGATGTAGGGGAAATTCTCGATCTTGAGGCGCGGGATTTTTTGCCCGATGAAGCGCTCGATCGCCTGCAGGGCCGGCAACTCTTCGCCGTTCATGAGGGTAAAGGCGTCGCCCACTTTCTGGGCCCGGCCGGTCCGGCCGATGCGGTGGACGTAATCTTCCGGGTGCTCCGGGACGTCGTAATTGATGACGTGGCTCACGCCCGCGATGTCGATCCCGCGGGCCGCGATATCGGTCGCGACCATCACTTCGTATTTGCCGGATTTAAAACCTTCGAGCGCTTCAACGCGCTCGCGCTGGGTGCGATTCGAATGGAGAACGGCGACCGAGTGCCGCGCCTGTTTGAGCTGCGACGCGATCCGATCGGCGCCGTGTTTCGTCCGGGAAAAAATGAGCGCGCTGTCAAAGTTGGTCCGCTCGAGCAGGGCCATGAGGAGATCAAATTTCTGCTCCGCCGCGACCGGATAGACGGCGTGGGTCACGGTCTCGGCGGGCGAACGGCGCGCGCCGATCTCGACCACTTCCGGTTCGTGCAAAACCCAGGCGGCAAGCCGCTCGATCTCGGGCGGGAGGGTGGCGGAGAAAAGCAGAGTCTGGCGATCGGTCGAGATCTGTTCGACGATCCGCCGCACGTCGGGGAGGAAACCCATGTCGAGCATGCGATCGACTTCGTCGAGCACGAGGACGTTGACGTTGCGGAAATTGATCGCGCGCTGCTCGAGCAGGTCGAGGAGCCGGCCGGGCGTCGCGCAGACAATGTCGGTCCCGGCGGCCGCTTCCTCCTTTTGCTTGCCGTAGCCGACCCCGCCGTGCACGACCGAGACGCGCAAATCCGTGAAGCGTCCGTAGTCGCGAAAGGCCGTCTCGACCTGGGCGGCGAGCTCACGCGTTGGCTCGAGCACGAGACAGCGAAAGGTGTCGTGCTTTGCGAGCAGGGTCATGATCGGCAGGGCGAAGGCAGCGGTTTTGCCGGTGCCGGTTTGCGCGGTGCCGATGAGATCTTTGCCGGATAAAATGATTGGAAATGCGCGGAGCTGAATCGGCGTCGGCTCGGAAAAGCCCATCGCCTGCGTTCCCCGCACGACTTCCGGGGACAGCCCGAAGTTGTTGAAAGACACAGGCCTGAACAGTAGATCGGTTAGGCTGAGAAGCAACGCGAGTTCTCGCTTGCGAGCGCGACGAGTTCGCTCAGGATGTCAGCGCATGGAGCCCAAATCGCTGCGCATTTTAGTCCTCGCCGACACTCACAATCATCTCCCGGAAAAACTCGAGACGCTGGCCGAAGGCGCGGATGAGATCTGGCATCTGGGCGACATCTGTGCGCCGGCTTTAATGCTGACGCTGGAGAATCTGGGGCCGCCGGTCACGGTGGTGCGGGGGAATTGCGACAACCATTTCGAGTGGCCGCTGGTGGTCGACGTGAAACGCAACGGACTCCGTTTCCGGCTCGTGCACATCCCGCCGTCGCGAGCGCCGGAGAACGTCGACGTGCTCCTGCACGCGCACACTCACGTGCCGCGTCACGAACGGAAAGAAGGTCTGCTCTTTCTCAATCCCGGCTGCGTAACCCGGCCGAACCGCGGCGCGCCGGCCAGTGTCGCGCATCTCGAGATCGGGAGCGACGGCCAGCTTTCCTGGAGCTTGACGCTCCTTCGTTAGGCGTGGTGTGAACTCTGTGGTTCCTCGTTCATCACAAGAGTGCTTGGCCACAGATGAACACAGATTTTCACAGATATCCATTGAGGAAACCAATCCGTGTTTCATCCGTGTCAATCTGTGGCTCCTCGTTCATCACAAGGTTTCTTTGGCCACAAATTCGTGCCCAACATAAAGGTCGAACGAGAGCGTTCCTCCGGCCGCAGTCCGGCGCGTCCTACTCCGTCGCGTCTTTTTTCTTCTCGTCAGGCTCGCTCTTCTTCGCCTTGGCCGCCGGCTTCTTTTCCTCCACCGGCGTCACGTCGTTCTTGACGGCCTTTTTCTTCTTCCCTTTTTCCTCGGGGGCAGCTTCCTCCACCACTTCAGGCGCATCTACCCACTCGAGAAAAGCCACCGGAGCGGAATCGCTCTTGCGCTGGCCGAGCTTGATGATGCGGGTGTAGCCGCCAGGGCGGGTCGAGCTGCGCGGCGCGATATCCTCGAACAACTTCTTCACCGCGTCTTTTTGCCGCAGAACGGAAAGAGCGGTGCGGCGGGCGTGGAGCGAGCCGTTCTTGCCCAAGGTAACCATCTTTTCCGCGAGCGGACGGACCGCCTTGGCCTTGGCCAGGGTGGTTTTGATCCGCTGATGCTCGATCAGACTGCAAACTTGATTCGCCAGTAACGCCTTCCGGTGTTCCGCGGTGCGTCCCAACTTAACGGTTTTCTTTTGGTGTCTCATGACTGCTTCTCCGGCGAATTCTTTTGCCTAACGTTATTCTTCGTCCGCGCCATTCGCGCTTTCGACGTTGAGCGGGATCTCCACCAGACCCGGATCGAATTTCTGCCCGAGGCCAAGGCCGAGCTGGAGGAGTTTGTCCTTGATCTCGTTGAGCGATTTCTTGCCGAAGTTGCGATACTTGAGCATCTCCGCCTCGGTTTTCTGCGCGAGCTGGCCGACAGTCGTGATGTTGGCGTTGTTCAGGCAATTGGCGGCGCGCACGCTGAGCTCGATTTCGTTCACGCTCATGTTGAGCAGCTTCTTGAGCTTGACGTTTTCCTCGCTCACGCCAGCGGGCGTTTCGTCGAACTCGATCACGTCCTCGTTGAAATTCACGAAGACATCGAGGTGATGGCGGAGAATGGCGGAGGCTTGGAGCAGAGCGTCGTCCGGGGTCAGGCGGCCGTCGGTCCAGACTTCGAGGATCAGTTTGTCATAGTCGGTGCGCTGACCGACACGGGTATTTTCGACCGCGTATTTCACGCGGGTCACGGGTGAAAAGATGGAATCGATCGGAATGAGGCCGATGGCCTGGTCGGGGCGCTTGTTCTCGTCGCCCGTGGCGAAACCGCGGCCGACGCGGACGTCGAGCTCGGCGTCGAACTTGTGCTTTTTGTCGAGAGTGCAGATGACCTGTTTCGGGTTCAGCACTTCGTAGCCCTGGACGAGCTGGATGTCGCCGGCGGTGATGGCGCCTTCCTTGTTCACGCTGAGCGAGAGCTTGCGCGCTTCGTGGTCGGTCGCCTTAAATTTCACCCGCTTGAGGTTGAGGACGATATCGGTCACGTCTTCGACCACGCTCGGAAGCGTGCCGAATTCATGTTGCGCGCCGTTGATTTTCACCGCGGTAATGGCGGCCCCTTCGAGCGAAGAGAGGAGAACGCGGCGGAGGGAATTTCCGACCGTGTGTCCGTAGCCAGCCTCGAAAGGTTCGGCGACAAATTTGGCGTAGGTTTCAGTGGAGGACGCCTCATCTTTGGTGAGGGTCTTGGGCATTTCAAAACGACCGTAACGAACTGACATAGTTTTAAGGCTGAATGCGGAAGGATGAAGGATGAAGTACAACAGAGTGAATTCAGGCCTGACGGCTCTTCCTTCTTCTGCCTTCCTCCAGCATCCTTTCCAGAATGCGCCGGGTTCCCCCTGGCGAGCGCGGTTTCACGTTAAGCAACGGAAAACCCAGGGACCAACGGCGCAACGTGTGTAAAGACTCGCTGCGGGACGGGAATGAACACCAACACGAGCGCTTTGCAAGCGCCCGCTGGCCGGCCCTGGCTCAGCCTTCTTCGATCCGATCCGGCAGTTCGTTTCGGTCGTCGGGCTGGCGCGGGAAAGCGCCGGCCAGGAGATCGCCGATCTGGCGGATCGCTTCGACGACGGCGTCGGTAAAATTTTCCGTCCGAAAATGTTCCCGCATGATCTGCACGAGTTGCTCCCAGAAGGCCGTGCCGCAACGCTGGTAAATTCCTTCGTCGCCGATGACCGCAAACTTCTGCGCGCGCGGCGCGACAAAGATGAGCACGCCGTTGCGCTCCCGAGTCGCGGTCATGCCGAGTTTTTGAAATTGTTCGCGCGCGGCCGGGATCGGGTCGTCAATCATTCCGCGCTGGACGAAGACGCGGATCTCGCCCGAGGTCTTCGCTTCCGCGGCCGCGATCGCCCCGGTAATGCGCGTGTGCTCCAGCTTCTCGATAAATTCTTTCGTGCGCATCGTTACCAGCTTGATCCCGCGCCCCCGCCGCCAAAACTCCCGCCGCCGCCGCCAAAGCCGCTGAAACCACCCCCGCCAGACCTGCCTCCGCCCCATCCCCCGCCGCCGCCGCCGAAGCCGCCGAAGAATGGCCCACCCGCTCCGCTATAGCCGTAGCCGCGCCGGCGTTGCCGCTTCGAGCGACTGGCGATCATGATGATTATCAACACCAGGAGGAAAATAATCAGCCCGACGGGGGGCGTGCCACTATTCCCCTCGCCCTCTTTCACGGTCAGCCCTGTTCCCTTGTATTCGCCGCGGACCGCCTGCATCATCGCCGTCACGCCCGCCTTCAATCCGCCACTGTAATCTTCCTTCTTGAAGAACGGCGCGATCCGGTTGTGCGTGATGTCGAACGCGGTCGCATCGGGAAGGGCTCCTTCCAAGCCGTAGCCGGTTTGGATAAACATCTTGCGGTCAGCCACGAAAACGAAAAGGACGGCGCCATTGTTCTTCCCTTTTTGCCCCACGCCCCAAGTCTGCGCGATCCGCTGCGTGTAATCGGCCACATCGGATTCGCTCTGCATCGAGCGATAGACCACGACGAGGAGTTGCGTCGAGGTGTCGCGTTCGAATTGCGCAAGCTGCTCGTTTAACTCCGCGGCTGCCGTCTGGTCGACCACGCCCGCGTAGTCGTTGAAATAACGATCCGGCTTTGAGGGCATCGTCTCGGCGCGGAGCGCGCCGAGCGTCCCCGCAAAAAGTGCGAGGCCGACGAGTAGTGAAAGCAGTCTCCTCATCACAAACCCCGAATCCTCGCGGGCTGCGGCCACGAAGTTACGGCGTGGGTACGGCAGTCGCTGCGGGAACGACCGGAGCCGGTGTGTTGAAGTCAAACTTCACGCCCGGCGCCCTTTCGCTCCCGGGCTGGGCGGCGAAGAAAGGGCGATCCTTGAATCCAAACATCTTGTTCAGCAGGTTGGTTGGGAATCTTTCCATGTAGGTGTTGAAGTCCTGGACCGCGGCGTTGAAGTTATTGCGCTCGACCGAGATCCGGTTTTCGGTCCCCTCCAGTTGCGCCTGGAGCGCCTGGAACGCCTCGGTGGCGCGGAGCTGCGGGTAATTTTCGCTCACCACCAGCAATCGCGAGAGCGCGTTGCTCAACTGACCTTGCGCGGCCTGGAACTGCTTGAGCTGTGCGGCATCGGTCGGCGCCTTGTTCGGATCCAGTTTCACCTGGCCGACGCTGGCGCGCGCGTTTGTCACCTCGGTCAGGGTGGACTTCTCGAAATTCGCCGCGCCTTGCACGGTGCTGACCAGATTCGGAATCAGATCCGCGCGCCGTTGATAGACCGATTGCACGTCGGCCCATTTTTTGTTCACGTTGTTCTCCAGCGTGACGAGTTTATTGTAACTCCCGCAGCCGGTGAATCCAAAGAGAGTGATGGTGGCCAAGAGCAGGCTGGCGCATCGAAGAGCAAGTATTTTCATAGGTGAAGATTAAGCGGCTAAGATCGCCGGATTAACCTGAAAGTCACGAGGCAATCGGCTTGCCGGACGCGTTCGTTAGGCAGCAGCCGCGCGCCGCTCTAGGAAATTATCGGAGGCGGAGTCGGGGCGCATGCCGGGGGCCGCGAGCGGGCGCGCAGGCGATAAACTAACAGATGCCGATCATCTCGGACCCGAATGGGTTCCCGGCGTGTCGGCCACGTCAACCTCATTAGAAAGCCAAAAAAATGCAAAAACAGTTAATCAATCGAACGTTACTCTCAGGCGCCTGTCTTTCCGCAGCGCTTCTTTTTTCCAGCACTGCTGCCTTCGCGCAGACCTCTTCCAGCAGTCCCGGTATGACTCCATCAACCGAGAGCATGACTGAAAGCAGCAGCAGCAGCAGTATGCCCGGAAGCGGCAGCATGACCGGTGATAACACCAACTTAATGCTCGGCTCGAAGATCATGAACTGCCATGTGAAGAACCAGCAGGGCGAGGACCTCGGCACGGTCAGCAACGTGGTGGTGAATCCCAACACCGGCCACATCCGCTATGCGGTGGTCAACAGCTCCGATAAAAAAGTCGCTGTGCCATGGAGCGCATTGACCGCGAAGAACATGGAAAACGGGCAAACGCCCCATTTCGTGGTCAACACGACCAAACAAAAAATGGCCGATGCGCCGAAGTTTGACCCGAACAACCTGTCGAGTCTCTCCAATCGCACCGCGGAAGAACCAATCTTCACCTATTATGAACTAATCTGGTTCCCGGATGTGCAGACTCCAGAGGAACAGAAAGCAAGCGGAAGCAGCACGTCCTCCATGGGCGGCTCCAGCCCTTACGCCACCGCGACCCCCTATGGTGGCACGACTCCCTACGGCGGCACCACCCCTGCCAGCTCGATGCCAACCACGGGCTCTACTCCTAACGCGTATCCTACCGCTACCGCCAGCCCTCGCTAATTAATGAGGTTGGTTGCCGTCTCCGCGGCCGCGCTCTTCCGGGCGTGGTCGCGGGGATGAGCGGCGGAGAATACAGTTCAGCTCGCGCTCGGTTCCGCCTCTTCGGCGGCTTTTTTTTGTTCCTCCGGCGCCAGATCCGGTGTCGCTGCCGGCGCCTCCGGAACCGGCGCTTTTGGCAGCTCGCGGCGCTTCAATTCCTCGGAATTCGGCAGCTCGTCGAGATTGCGCAGGCCGAAGTGCTCGAGGAAAAATTGCGTCGTCTCGTAGAGCAACGGCCGGCCCGGGACCTCGGCGCGCCCGGCGATTTTGACCAGACCGCGCTCCATCAAAGTTTGCAGGACGCTATCGATCGCGACCCCGCGCACTGCCTCGACATCGGCCCGCGTGATCGGCTGGCGATAGGCGATAATGGCGAGCGTCTCGAGTGAGGGCGGAGTGAGACGGGCCGGTTTCGCGGCCGGGAAAAGCTGGCGCACCCAGCGCGCAAATTGCGCTTCGCTCGCCAGTTGCCAGCCTTCCGCTTTCTCGAGGAGCTGAAAGGCGCGCTGCTGCTCGACGTATTCGAGTTTCAACTGCTCGAGGGCGGCGGCCACCTCGGCCTCAGTCGTCTTCGCGAACTCGTTAGGGGTAAGCTCATCGTCCCCGCCAGCGCCGCGCAGCGCCGCCATCAACTCGCGGGGCGTGAGCGGTTTTTGCGCGCTGATCAGAAGCGCTTCGAGAACTTGCGTGAGGTTCATGAATCTGAATCAGGAAAGCAGGAACGCAGGAAAAAGAAAATCGGAAGCCGCCGTTATCCTTTCCTTTCCGCGTCCTTTCCTGCTTTCCTGTTTTCCTGATTCATCCCAATCGCCGCCTCGATCGCCTCCGCGATTTCGTCGGCCTGCTGATCGATCTGCTTCTGGTCGCGCCCCTCGATGAGGAGGCGGATCTTTGGTTCCGTGCCGGAGTAGCGCAAGAGCACCCGGCCTTTGCCGTCCAGTTCTTTTTCTGCGGATTGCACCAGCTTTTGCACCGCGCCCAGTTCTTCCAGCGGTCGCTTCTCTTTCACCTTCAGGTTGCGCTGGGCCTGCGGATATTTGGTCAGGCATTTTTTCAGTTCGCTCAGCGGTTTACCCGTCGCCTGCATGATCCGCAAAATCTGGAGTGCGCTCACGATGCCGTCGCCGGTCGTGGTGAAATCGCGAAAGATCATGTGGCCACTCTGCTCCCCGCCGAGATTCAGGTTTTGCCGCACCATCTCCTCGATTACGTAGCGATCGCCCACTTTGGTCCGAATCACTTTCCCGCCCTCCGCGGCGAGCGCTTCGTCGAGCCCGAAGTTGCTCATCACGGTGGCGACGAGCGTGTTTTGCTGGAGTTGGCCGCTCCGCAGGAGGTCGACCGAGGCGATCGCGAGAATATCGTCGCCGTCTACGATCTCGCCCTTTTCGTCGCAGAGCAGGACGCGATCGGCGTCGCCGTCATTCGAAATGCCGACAACCGCGCCGGATTCCCTGACGAGGCGCTGGATCTCTTCCGGATGGGTGCTGCCGCAGACGGCGTTGATGTTGGTGCCGTTAGGCTGGTTGTGCGCCACGGTCAGCTCCGCGCCGAGCTCGCGCAGGATGCAGGGAGTTGATTTGTAGCCGGCGCCATTCGCGACATCGACTGCGATCCGCATTTTCTCGAGCGACATGCCGCGTGGGAAGCTCGCCTTCGCATATTCGACGTAGCGCCCGAGGGCGTCATCGATCCGGGTGGCGCGTCCGATTTTCTGCGCGGTCGGGCGGATGGAATCGATCTCGCCGGTGAAAACGAGCTGCTCGATTTTACGCTCGATCTCGTCATCGAGCTTGTAGCCGTCGTGCCGGAAAAATTTAATCCCGTTGTCTTCATAGGGATTATGCGAGGCGGAAAGCACGATCCCGGCGTCGGCCCGGAGCGAACGTGTGATGTAGGCCACGCCCGGCGTGGGGAGCGGACCGATCAGGAGGACATCCACGCCTGACGACGTAATCCCGGCGACGAGCGCGTTCTCCAGCATGTAACCGGAGAGCCGGGTGTCTTTCCCGAGCACGATCTTCGGGCGCAAACCGGGCGGGTGCGCCTGCGGGTTGAGCGAGGTGAAAATGTGCGCCGCAGCCCGCCCGAGCTTGAGCGCCGTCTCGGCCGTGACCGGCTCGACGTTGGCCACCCCGCGCACCCCGTCAGTTCCAAAAATTTTCTTCGCTTGCGCCATTACTTTTGCTCCGCCGTTTTCTTTTGCCGTTCCACGTCGCTGAAGAGGACCGCCTCGTTCTCGAACCCAAGGAGAGTGGCGTACTTGAGCGGGAACTTTTGCAGATCGACGCTCCGCATGATGAGCGGCGCCCAATCTTTGTATTCGCCCCGCAGGATATCGCGCAACGTGTTTCCGCCGCCGCTGATCGAGGTCAGGTAGATCGCGTTGATCGGGCCACCGAGCGTTTTGTAATCGCTCAGCTCGGTGTAGGCCCGGATTGTTTCCGGCAGCCAGACGGCCCGCCGGTCTGCGTACCAGGCGACGGCCCACGGCATGTCGGTCGCGGTGATTTCCTCCGGCTTCATCCAATCGTTCAGCACCGCGACGTAGGGCGGCACATAGGGCGGCCAGCGCAGGCTCGGTTGCGGCCCGCTCAGGAGCAGGCTGGAAATCATCGGCCAGCCGCAGAGGAGAAAAATCAGGCTGAGAAATCCAAGGCGTGCGAGCCGCGACTGGAAGTCGAGCCGGCTCCATTGCACGAGGAGAAAGGCGAGCCCGAAACAGGTCATGATCGGGATGAAGAGAAGGTGGAGCTGATTGGCTGCGAATCCCTGCTCTTCCGTCAGGCCGTAAACCATCATGCCCAGGACCGCGCCGGCCCAGAGCGCGAGGACGAGCCAGCGCGCGACCGCGGTTGGCCGGCGGCGAAAGGGATGGAGGAGCGCGGCGAAAAAGAAAAGCGCGGCCACACTCCAGCCGAAAAGCTGGAAGATCCGGCCAAGCTGGTCGGAAAGATTGCCCGTCAGTTTGTTCCGCCAGGCGCCGAGGCTCATCCCGGCAAAATCGAGTTTCATCTGGCGCATGTGCCCGGCGTCGCTCAGGCCGACGTGATCGAAGAGCGAATAGAACGCCACGCCTGCCGGGTTGCCGGCGACGAGATAATTCCGGATCAACCACGGCGCGTAAAGGACGAGGAGCGGCGCGAGAAGCAGGGCCGCGGCCCGGAGACGCGGGCGGAAATAGCAGACGGCAAAGACAAGCGCGGGCAGAAAAATCCAGATCGTTAGGGCATGAGTCAAAGCGAGCAGGCCAAAGCCCGCCCCGGCGAGAAGGAGCCAGAGCCGAGTCGATTTCACCTCCTGCTGTGCCTCGATCGCGCGCACCAGCAGGTAGAGCGTGAGGTTGAAAAGGAAAAGGAGCAGCATCTGCGGCAATCCCGAGAGGGCGTACTGCCAAAACATGTCGCCGAGCAAAACCAGGGCGCAGCTGAGGAGGGCGAGACGTTGATCGAAGAGCCGGCGCGCAATCAAAAACAACACTCCGAGCGAAGCGAGGAAGAGGACGATCGACATCAGCGCGATCATTCGGTCCCCGACAAATATTGGGTCACCCGGCGCCATCCGGAGATGCGAGCGGACCGGGAGAAGCGCGAGCGCATCGACCAGCGGCGGGAGCGGCGCGTTGTAGGTGTCGGTCCAGATCTTCTGCGCGACTTTTATCCCGTGGCGCTGCAGTTGCCCGACCGCGAGCGGGCGCGCGAACCTCGTTTTCCAGCCTTCGCCGTGCAGGAGCGCGCGGCCGATCTGCGCCTGGTCCATCCCCTGCGATGTGGCCAGCCCGCGGAACTCGTGCAGCAGATAAAAAAGAGAAAGTCCCGCGACCAGCGCAACCGCCAGGGCGCGCCGCATCCAGACGGCCGCGCCGCCCGACTCGAGCGTGTGGATCGCCTTCTGGATCGCGTCCGCGCTACCCGGCATGGGAAGAAGCGTTTCCGTCCGCCGCCGCCGGCGATTCCTCGTTAGGCTGCGCCGCCTTCATCTGATTGATCTTGCGATGCAGGGTGCGGCGGCTGATCCCGAGCTTTTTCGCGGCCGCCGTGATGTTTCCCTTGGTCGCGGCCAGCGCGTGGTTGATGAGCCGTTGCTCGGTCGCGTGCAAATCGAGCGGGCTGGCATTTTCATCGTAAGCCTTGGTCCGCGCGCCGGCCGCGGGCGCAGCCTGCCGAACCGCGGCCGGGAGATCGCGCAGCGTCACCTTTGCGCCCGTCGCCATGACCACGCCGTGCTCGATCGCGGTCCGCAACTCGCGCACGTTCCCCGGCCAGTCGTAGGCGAGGAGAGCGGTCATCGTGTCGGCGGTGAGATCGAGCAGCGGTTTCTCATTCGCCTTGCAGAAGTGCCGCAAAAAGGCGCGCACGAGAAGCGCAATATCTTCCTTCCGCTGGCGCAACGGCGGCATCGTGATCTTGACCACGTTGAGGCGGAAGTAGAGGTCATCGCGAAATTTCCCC
>JBBSLW010000039.1:0-18128 GCA_038233495.1 Chthoniobacterales bacterium
AAAAGTTTCGCGTCTGCTGGAGCGTCCCGACGATCGTGTCATGGGCGCGCTTGAGAATCCGGATGACGCGGCCTTCCGGACGATTGCTCGCGCTCCGGGCGCGGGTGTAGTTCGCATCGCGCGTGATCCGGGCGACAACCCGGTCGCCATTCATCGCCGTTCCGGTGTTCTCCGCCGGAATGAAAATGTCGCCCTGGCCGGCCGCGCCTTCCTGCGCGAGGAAACCGAAACCGGACTGGTGAATCTGCAACTTGCCGGTTACGAGGTCGGCTTCCGCGGGCAGGATGTAGCGATTCTTTCGGATGCGCGCGATCTCGCCGACGTGCTCCAGTTCGCGCAAAGCCTGTATCAGGTCGTTCCGACCCTCGCTCTTGAAGCCAAGCGCGCGGGCCATCTCCTTGCTGTCGAGCGGCCGGTATTTCGGGGCGCGCAGGAGCGCGAGGATTCGTGGTTTAAGGGCAGCGTCGCGTTTCATGGGGCTCTGCGATGATCGAAGAAAGCGGCCAGATTGAAAGCGGACATTTTCGGAACGGACCGGCGCCGGTCGAATAAACTCCCGGCTGTGATAGTCTGAAGCGTGATAGACGCAACGCTTTGGAAGTTAGGCGATGACGTCCTCGACCTGACGAACCGGGCGCTTCTCATGGGCGTCCTGAATGTCACTCCCGATTCGTTTTCCGATGGAGGAGAATTTTTCGCGACGGAAGCGGCAGTCAAACACGGCCTCGAAATGGCGCAGAGCGGCGCCGCGATCATCGACGTGGGAGGCGAATCGACCCGCCCGGGCGCGCCGTCGGTTTCGCCTAACGACGAGCTGGAACGGGTCCGGCCGGTGCTTGAGCAACTGGCGCGCGCCACCCCGGCTCATCTCTCGATCGACACTTCGAAGGCGCCGGTGGCCCGGGCCGCGCTCGAGGCCGGCGCGGTCATTATCAATGACGTGACGGGCGGGCGGGGCGACCCGGCCATGTTTGCCCTCGCGGCGGAAAAGCGCGCCGCGCTCATCATCATGCACATGCAGGGCACGCCGGCCACGATGCAGCTCGCGCCTAACTATGACGATGTCGTGGCGGAGGTGGCCGATTTTTTTCGACAGCAATTTACAGAGGCCGTACGTTCGGGGATCGATCCGATGTGCATTGCTTTTGATCCGGGGATTGGCTTTGGCAAAACCGTCGCGCATAACCTCGAGCTCCTGGCGAACCTCCCGCGCCTCCGGATTCACGATCGGCCACTGGTCGTCGGCGTTTCGCGTAAATCTTTTCTCGGCAAAATCGCCGGCCCATCGCCCGACCGGACGAGCGCGACGGTCGCGATGACTTCGCTCCTGCGCGAGCGCGGGGCACACATCCTGCGGGTGCACGATGTCGCGCCCAATGCCCATGCCCTTCGCACCACCGAGGCCCTGCTGGCCGTAACCCGATGACGATTCACGAGCTCACCCTGCTTTGGTTGGAAAAATGGCGCAGCGCCGTCGAGATTCTGCTCCTCAGCGTCGTCATCTACTACGGCTACCTCTATTTCCGCGGGACCCGCGGGGCCAAGGTGCTGACCGGTCTCGCGATTGTTTTCCTCACCCTAACCCTGATCTCGCAGCTCCTGAACCTCGTCGTGATCAGCTTCATCATTCGCAGTTTCTCGGTCTTCCTCGCGGTCGCGCTGGTCGTGATTTTCCAACCGGAACTGCGGCGCGCGCTGGCCGAGCTCGGTGGGCATCCGATCTTTTCCCTGACAAGCGAGAAGCGCGAAACCGTCCACGACCTCGCGGAAGTCGTGACCCAACTCTCGAACAAGCAATTCGGCGCGCTCATCGCGATCGAGCGCGACACCTCGATCAAGGTTTACGAAGAAACCGGCGTGATCGTGGACGCGGACTTTTCCACGGAGTTGCTGCTCACCTTGTTTCATCCGAAGTCGGCCCTGCACGACGGCGGGGTCATCGTGCGCAACGGCCGGATCGCCGCCGCAGCCTGCATTTTCCCGGTCAGCCAGCGCGAGACGCTGGACCGCAGCCTCGGCCTGCGCCATCGCGCAGCGCTCGGGATTACCGAGGAATCAGATGCCGTCGCGGTGGTCGTCTCGGAAGAGACGGGGGCGATCTCAATCTGTTACCGGCGCCGGCTTGAGCGGAATTTTACTCCGGAAAGTTTCCGGCAGCGGCTCGGCGAGGTCCTCCTCCATCGACATCATGAAGAAACTGATCCTGAACAATTGGCGGGCGAAAGTGACGTCGCTCCTCCTCGCGGCCGCCCTTTGGTACCTCATCAAAAAGAACGTAGCAACGACAGCATCGCCGTCTGAGTTGAACGATCGACCGCCGACGGTGGAAGTGCGTTAGCGAGAATCGGCGCGGACGTTCGCAGAAACTAGCGCAGGAAACGCGCGAGATTTTCGTCTTCCCAGCGACGGGCTCGGCGATAACGCGGAAATGCTTTCTCGCGCCGGTAGAATTCCTCGGTGTGCACCCGGCGCCGGCCCGACGCATATTTTTCATCTGGCACGACGGAATGCAGCATCTCGTGATAGAGCACGTATTCGAGAAACCAGCGCGGGACGAACGGTTGATCGAGCAACGGATGGATGCGGATGATGCGGTCCTCTTCCTGGATCGAGCCGAAAATGAAATATTCTTTCGGGCGCTCTTTGCGTCGGCGACCCCAGACGACTTTGTAACCGCGAAGTCTGCCGCGAAAATGGCGCTGGTTCACGCGCTCGAAGATCTGGCGCAAATCGAAATAGCGGCCTTCGTCACGAAGGTTGAGGTGCCGCTGCATGGGCAACGTCGGTCGGGCCGCTTTTCGTTTTGCTTTTTTCTTCGCCATGTAGAAATCCTTCGAAGCCCAGGGGAGCTGCCGGGCTTAAGTTTAGTTGTCGTTGCAGAAGCTGACAAGGATCAGCATTGTTAGGGTGACTTCGAAACAACGTAACTCATTGATAATGAGACGGATAAAATTTATCTCTCGGGTCTGCCATCGCCCGCTGGACATCCCTCCTGGCATGGCCATCTTAACCTTCCGGGACGCCCGCCGCCCGGAGAGCCAATGACGCCGTTTCTTCGAAAATTACTGGGGCTGAACTGGCTGCTCGTCGCGACCATGCTCGCGCTCGCCATTTTTGGGGTGATCGCGATCTACAGCGCCACCTACATGCGGCACGACGCGAATTCCTCGGAGTTCTGGCGCAAACAAGCCAGCTGGGTCGCGGTCGGCTTCCTGGCCTTCATGGTCACGAGCTTGATCGACTATCGCTGGGTGAAATGGGGCGCGCTCCCGATGTATCTGGCCGGCCTCTTCTTTCTCATCCTGACGCGGTTCATCGGGACCAAGGTCTATGGCGCGCGCAGCTGGCTCCATCTGGGACCGATCAATTTCCAGCCAGCCCAGCTCGCGGTCGTCGCCGGCATCATGGTGGTGGCGCTTTTCCTGAGCCAATTTCGCCAGATGCATCCGATGCTGCGGCTCACTCTCTGCGGGGCGATCGCGGGCGCGCCTTGTTTGCTCATCCTGATGCAACCAGATCTCGGCGAAACCATGATCTGGGGGCCGGTCCTCCTCGCGTTGCTTTTCGTCGGGGGGATTCCGCTCCGCTATCTGGTTTGCGTGGTGTTGATCGCGGTCACGTTTATCCCAATCGCTTACGTCGGGCTCAAGCCGTATCAACAAGAGCGGATCACTGCGTTCATCAATCCCGATATCGACCGCCAAGGATCGGCCTGGGCGATCAATCAATCGCTCATCGCGATCGGCTCGGGCGGCTGGGCAGGCAAAGGCTTTAAGGCACCAAACACGCAGATCGAGCTTGGATTCCTCCCGGCGACTGCGGTGCACAACGACTACATCTTTTCCGCGATCGGCGAGCAATGGGGATTTGTGGGCGGGATCGCTCTCCTCAGCGCCTTCGGGCTGCTGCTGCTCACCTGTCTTTTTGTCGCTTACAAGGCGAGCGATCTCTTTGGGCTCCTGCTCGTGATCGGGATCGGCACCCTCATTTTCACCCACATCTTTCAGAACGTCGGGATGACCATTTCCATCCTGCCGATCACCGGGGTGCCCCTGCCGCTGATCAGCTACAGCGGCTCGTTTGCGCTCATGATCATGTTCGGCCTCGGGATCGTAAACAGCGTCTGGGTTCATCGAAAAGTCCCGGTGCGCTGATTTCCCCCGTGCCTTCGCCGTGGACAAAGCCCCAGCTTTGGCCATATTGCCCGTCCCGATGACCATAATGATCAATTCCCTGCTCGTCTTTGAAGCGCTGGTCGCTGTCCTCATGATGCTCGTCATCCTGATGCAACGCCCGAAGAGCGAGGGACTGGGTGCGGCTTTCGGTGGTGGGGTCACGGAAAACATTTTCGGCGCGCAGACGACGACCGTTCTGACCACGATTACGACCTGGCTCGCGAGCATCTTTTTCATTGTCGTGCTCCTGCTTTCGGTCCTCTACGCGCATCGCGGCGCGCCCAACTCGGCGGTTCGCCGCGAGCTGGAAAAAACGTCGGCCGCTTCCAAGGCTGCCGCGCCGCTTCCTCCGAAAGCCGCTGCGCAAAACGCCGCTGCTGACGCGAAGGCGAAGGTCAATCCGGTGCCGCCGGATAACGCGCCCGCCACAGGAACTGCTTCCTCTCCGTCGGCCGCTGCGGCCGCAGTCGGAGTGGTGCCGGCCGGGGCGCCGGTCGCCCCATCGACGACGCCGGCTGCTTCCGCGCAGCCGACTCCGTAACATCAAACACCTCCGGCTTAGCGATCCCAAAGTTCCTGCAAGGTGATCCGCCGGCGGCTTGGAGAACTGGACCGGTCGGGGGTTCCGAGATGCTTAAGACTCAGCCGCAGGGGCGGAAGGAGGAGGTGCGCTTGGGGCGTCGGCGGGTTCTACCGCCCCTCCCGGGGCTTACGGGAAGGAAAAACGCCAAACCCCGGCCTCACGCCCGGGGCTAATCTCTGTCGCGCCTCCGGCGCTTCGAGACGGCTACAGCTTGGTCTAAGTCGCTCTAAAGACGAACTTCCGGAGATCCGATCCCTGCGCCTGCTTTCATCGCAGCCGCGATCCGCGACTGCTCGTTAGGCGAAAAACGCCTAGCTCTTCGGCGCCGCCGGCGGACTGCCGCCCGGTTCGGCCGGCGCACCAGGTGCGGGAGCCGGAGGCGCGCCGCCTTGGACATCGGCATCCGCGGGGACGGCCAGCAGGTCAGGCTCGGTGTACGATTCCGTGCGACCAGCCAGTTCTTTCCGCAGCGCCGCGACACCTTCCTTCGCAACCGGGCTGCCGGCGTTGCCCCACTCCTGGCGCACATAGGTCAGCACATCGGCGATCTTCTGGTCGTTTAAAGTTTTTTCCCACGGCTGCATCACGGCCGAGCCGTAGTGCTGGCCTTTCACGGTCAATGGACCCTGCAGACCCTTAAGCACGATCATGACCGGGCGCTGCGAACCGCCATTGACGATTTCCGAGCCCGCCAGCGGCGGATATTGCCCCGCCACTCCGAGTCCGTTGGCCTGGTGACAGGTGGCGCAGTTCGCCGAGAAAATCTTTTTGCCCTTTTCGACCGGGCTCAGCTCCGCCGCCTGTTCTTCGGTGCCGGCCCCTGCCCCTTTGCTTGCGACCCGCGGCGCGCCGCCGAGGTAATCGAGCCCCTGGCCGCTGAAATCGCCGGAGTAACGGCCGAGATACGCGCCCCCGAAAAAGACGGCCAGGCCGTAAATCGCGATCAGCCAGAGCGAGAGCGGCTCGCGTCCGATGCGCGGTTCCACTTTTTCCCTGATGATGGCGGCATGGGTGTCGCGCACCTCCTGAGTTTCGCCGTAGTCCATGCCCTGATGCGGGAAATTCTCGGGAGTATGGCCGTTCATTTTTGCGCCTCCTTACCGGGCGCGGGAGCGAGCGCAACTGGTGACTTGGCCTCTTTCAATGCGTGGGATTGATTGCGTGACATGAGGTAGGCAACGAGACATTTGGCATCGTAGCTCGGGAGGATCTCCCAACCGGTCTCGGGTTGATCGTGCGGGTCGCCGGCGAAATTAATCGCCTCGGGCGACAAGACGCCACCGATCCGCCGTTTCTCGTAGAGGAAACGGTAGGCCGGCATGTTGGAATCTTCGGAGATGCTGCGCGGATTATAGAGGTGACGATGGTGCCAGGCTGCGGTGTAAGGCAGCGGCTGGCCGTCGGCGGTCAACGCCTTCAAGTCTTCGACCATGGCAGGAGCCGAGGTGGCGACGTTCGCCGCCGGCATATCGCCCGCAGCTGGCAGCGGGACCGCTCCGCCGGGCGCCGTAACCGGCGGAGCAGAAGCGCCCGGCGCGGGACTGGCCGCGGCCGCCGTCACTGAGCCGGCAGCGGGACTGTTGGCCGCGACTGGCGCAGGCGAGGCGGCTGGCGCACCAGCGACCGCCGCGGGTGAAGCTGCCGCTGGCGCCCCGGCGATAGCGGCGGGTGAAGCTGCCGCTTCCGCAGGTGCTGGGCTGGCACCGGCTGCTGGAGCCGGCGCCGCTGCCGGCGCACCGGCGATGGCCGCGGGCGAAGGTGCCGCTTCCGCCGGTGCCGGGCTCACGCCGGGTGCCGCCGCTGCCGCAGGAGTACCCGCGGCCGTCGTGGCCGGAGCCGCCGGCGAAGTTTCGGGCGGCGGCGTGGCCGCGCCTTGCTCTGCCAAGGCTGGACGATGGCCGACATTCGCCAGGTCAGGACCAGTGCGCATCTTACCGAGCTGCACGAGCGGCTGAAAAATGTAATCGCGCGGCGCACTCCGGCGGTCGCCCCATTTGCGCTCGAGATCGGAGCCACCGTAATCGGGCCGCACCTGCTGGGTGTGACAATATACGCAGCCGTTCGCGGCGTAGACCTGCGCACCGCGCAAGGCCATGCCGGACGGCGGGGCGGGATAAACATCGGCGCCCTCTTCGTCCATCTGCGGATCGAGGCTGCCAATTTGAAGATTCGGCACAACCGTCATTCCGAGCCAGGAGAAGGCGAAGATGCCAAAAATTCCGAGGAAAAGTGGCTGGAACCCTTTCATTAGTGGCCCCCTTCCGGTCTGCCCTCGAGCGGATTGAGGAACGTCGGGACGCTGGCGGTGCGACCGAAGCCGAGCAGCATGAGCCCAAAATGGAAGGCAAAAACAAGGTGCGCCACGCTTAACAAAATCCAGGCGAGCGTGCGACCGCGCAGATAAGGCAGAACCGATTGCGTCGTCTCATCGAAAGGCAACGTCGGATCGTTCAGGCTCAGACCCTGCACAAATCCGCCCACGAGAAGGAGCAGGACCATCAGGCCGATGCCGTAGGTCGCGCCCCAGAAATGCAACTTAATCAATGACGCGTAACGCCATTCCCGCCCGACAAGCCGCGGCACGATGTAGTACATCGACCCGAAAATCACCATCGTGAAGAAAGCGTAAAGCCCCATGTAGGTGTAGCCCATGCTCGCCTCGGTGAAGTGAACGATGCGAGCCATCGAGCGCAGGGAAATGATCACCCCGACCACGCTGAACGCCGTATAAGCGATCGCGCCAAAAACAGTGAAACGCAGCGTCGGGCTGTAGCGCATGAGCGGGAAATGATCGCGCATCGTCATGTGATGATTCAGGCCGACGGTCGCGACCGGGATCAGGCCAAGGATCATGGCCGCGATGCTGGCGGTGATCATCCAGGCCGGGAACGGTCCATCGATCAGGCGTTGCATTCCGGTCCAGCTAAAGAACACCGCGAACGTCCAGAAGCCGATCGCGGCCAGATAATAACTGTGCACCGGTCGGCCGATTACTTTCGGGATCATGTAATAAGCGGTCCCGAGCCCGATCGAGCCGAACCAGAGGAAGAGCAGGTTATTGGCAAACCACCAATTGACCGCGGCCTGCATCACGCCCTGCACCGGCACGATGAAAAGCATGACCTGCGCGGCCGCGTAGAGCCACGGGAACCAGAGAAACGCGCCTAACAAATACCATTGCGTGATGTAAACATGCCCGCGCCGGCGATAGCGGAACATGACCAGCGTCCACGTCATGATGAGCAGGTAAGCGACGAAAAGAATGACGGCGGCAAAGCCGGGAAACTCGAGCCATTCGTAACCCGTGCTGTAACCAGCCAGGATCCCGAGGATGCCGGCCAGCACCCCAAGATTCCAAAAGGCCGCGCCGCTGATCAGGAGCAACGGGTGGCGCAGCGTGGTCCGGCAAAGCCGGGCGATGAGCCAAATTGCGGTCCCCATCCCGGCCATCGATCCCCACCCGTAGATCAAGGCGTTGAGATGCGCCGGATGCACCCGGCCCCAGGTCAGGAAACTCGCGCCCGAAAGGAAATCCGGCGAGTGCATCTGGAAAGAGGTGAGGCACCCAAGCAGCGTCGCGAGGAGCAGCCAGGCAATCGCCGAGGTGTAGAAAACCAGTACCGGCAAACGGGTCGAGGCATCGATCAGGGCGCGCTCGACTCTCTCGACTTCGCTCGTCGTCACCTCCGCTTCGCGGATCGTCGGCTCCTCGGTTAATTCGGCAGGCTTATTCATGAACGTGGGCGGCCCGGCGCGGCAGGGCGCGCAGGCGAAAGCTTTTTCCAGAGACGGCAACCGAACCAGCTCTTGCGGGGCATGACCAGATCAGTCGGCTGACCGATCGGTTCGGCGTGATCGAAGATCACGGTCGCGTTGTCATCGTAACGCTTCACGCTGGTAAAAAAATCAGTCCAACTCATCGTTTTGCAGGCGGCGTGGCGGAAGCCGCGGGTGAAGCAGTCGCTTTTCCGCGCACCGGGATGGGCGTGCCTTCGGATTTCAGCGCCGGCGTCGCGGTCGGCGTGACCGGCGCGACTTGTGATTGAGATTGCGGAGCGGCGGCGGGAGTCGCGTTCGCGCCGGGTTGCGTGCCCGGAACGGCGTTCGGCGGGTTGGCCGCGGCGGCGGGCTGGCTGCGATTCTCGGAATCAGGGCCTTTCGCCGTGGTCGCTTTCGGCGTGGCAGAACCGGCGGCAGCTGGCGGCGCGGCGGCGGTCGGATTTTCCGGCTGCGTGGCTCCGGTGGCCGTGACGGGCACCTCAGTCGGCGCAGGGACCGCAATCGGACCGGCGGGAGCGGGGTTCTTCGCCTGCAAACTCGCCAGTTCCAACTCCATCGCGCGATGGATCGGGATGTGCGCGACGCCTTTCTCCTTGTCGACCCATCCGTAGCTGCCGGCGGTCTTGTTCCATTCTTCCTGAGCCGTCTTAAATTTTTCCGTCCGCACCTTGGCCCGGTCATCCTCATAGTTCGAGCCGCGGTGCATCGCCCCGAAAGTGATCGCGACGATCGCGCCGAAGAAAACGAACAGCACCACCGCCCACAACCAGGCGGAAAGCAGGAAGCGCGGCTGCTCAGGATGAGCCAGAGTATCGTCTTCGTTAGGCACGGCTAGTTCGTCAGGCGGAGTGATTCGATCAGGCGCGGGTCGCGCACCGGAAAGAGTGAGGTTTTACCAATGATCCGCAGATAGAAAAAAGCGAGCGTGCCGCCGATCCCGAGGAGCGGAAGAAAATCAAGGATGCTGAGGTGCACGCCGGTTCCATGAAGCGAAGGCAGGACGATGACGTAGATGTCGAGCAACTGCATGAGGATGATCCAGCCGGAGATGGAACAGAGCCAGGTCAGGTTCGTCTTCGTCGCGCGCGGGAGGAGAAGAGCGAACGGAACGAAGAAGCGGAAAACAACCAGGAACCAGGACAGCACGTTCCACGACTCCGTGTTTCGGATGAGGAAATACTGCGTCTCCTCCGGGATGTTGGCATACCAATAGAGCATGTATTGGCTGAAGCCGATGTAGGCCCAGAAAACGGTGAAGGCGAGGAGCCATTTTCCCATAATGTGGTAATGCTCCACCGTCACCACGCCCTTGAGGTAGCCGGCCTTCTGCAACGACGCCGTCACCAGGACGAGCAACGCCATCGAACTGCCCGCCGTGCCGGCGAAAATGTAGGGGCCCCACATGGTCGAGAACCAGTGCCAGTTCAGGCTCATTAACCAGTCGAAGGCACCGAAGGTAAGGCAAAGCGCAAAAACCGGCAGCCCGGTAAATGCCGCCCGCCGCATCCAGATCGTGTATTGAGGATTGCCATCGCGATCCTGACGGACGGAAAAGCGGCGCAGCAGGTAAGCGACGATGGTCAGGACGACAAAGAAAAAGACCGCACGGAAGAGAAAGAATTCCCAATTAAGATAGCCTCGCTTCGCATCCAGGAGCGGGTCGATCCCGCGCGGGACATCCATCCAGCGGTAGAGATTCTTGCGCAGGAGAAGGACCGGCAAAAAGAGGAGTCCGAGGATCGGCATCAGCCAGGCGATGTTCTCGAGCTGCCGCCGCACCACGACCGACCATTCCGCGTCGACCACGTGATGCACGATCGTCCAGAAGAGGCAGCCGATGCAGAGGGTGAAGAAAAAGAAGAAACCAAAGAGCCAGGAGAAGCTGAACTGCACCGGCGAAACAAATGCGCCGATGCCGCTAAGGACGAGGCCGATGAGTCCGATCGCTCCACAGATGATCGAGAGTCCGCCGAAACGGCTGCTTTCAAAATATTCGCCTTCCGGCGCGGGCAGAACTTGGGATCGATCGCTCATTTCTTCTCCGGTTCTGCGCTGGCGGGCGCCGGCGCGGGCTCCGCTTTCTTTTCCAGCTCCGCCTGTTGCTGCGGCGGGACATCCGCGGCCGTGGCGTGCTGGCTCCGTTGCAAGGCGCGCAGGTAGGCGATGATCGCCCAGCGATCCTGCACCGTGACCCGCGGCCCGTAGGCCATCATCGTGTTCTTGCCGTGCGTGATGGTGTTGAAAATTTCGCCGTCCGACATGTTCCGGAGCCGATCGTCCTGCAGACTAACGACCGTCGCCAGGCCGTAGCCCTTGACGATGCCGTCGCCCGCTCCGAGCGGCCCGTGGCAGACCGCGCAGTTGATATTGAAACGCTGCTCGCCGCGCTTCATCAATGCGGGCGTCACGTCGAGCGGCATCCCGGTGCCCCAGTTCGCGCCCATCTTGCCGGTGTTGTAATAATCGGTCCCCTCGCTGAAACCGAGATTCGGACGCATGGCCGCTTCCCCGGCCGCGTCGACCGCCGTGCCGGCATCGTTAGGCAGCGGCAGCTCGTAGCCGAGCGGCACTGTTCCGTCGACCGGCTTGCGCGCCCCACGCTGGTCCGAGAAAAAGTTGCTCTCCGACTGCGCGCGCACCTTCGGCTGCCGCACCATGTCGGGAAAAATCTCGATCTCCGGCCGCCCGCTCTTCTGGCCGCGGAATCCGAAGACCGCGATCCAGGCGATCGTGACGAGGATGAAAATGAGGAAGAAAGCGCGCAGCATGATTATTCCTCGTGCACCACGGTGATGTGCTGGCCGCCGGTCCGCTCGAGCAGCTCGCGCGCTTCGTTCTCGCTGAAACGCGGATCGCGCGCTTCCAGGACAAGGAAAAATCCGTCGTTCGTCACCCGCTTGAAGCGTTCCCAGTTAAACATCGGGTGGTTCCAGCGCGGGAGAAGGTTCATCGTCAGCATCGCGCTGAAGGCGGAGAAGGCGCTGAACAAAATCGTGAGCTCAAACATGATCGGGAAAAACGCCGGCACCGTCCAGAAATTGGTCGGTTTCCCGTGCACGACGAGCGGATAGAGAAAAGAAGAGGGTCCAAACTCGAGCACCGCCGCGCTGAGCAGTCCGGTGATACCGCCAACGAGCACAATCGCGCTGAGCCACGATTTGCCGAGGCCCATCGCGTCATCCATGCCATGGATCGGGAAGGGCGAATGCACATCCCAGCGTTTGAACCCCGCGTCGCGCACCTGCTTGGCCGCTTCGTAGAGCGAGGACGCGCTCGGATATTCCGCCGCCATTCCGTAAACACGATTACCACTCGGGGTGATCATGTGCGCTCCTTTCCGCCAGCCGCCACGACGTGATGTTCACCGGGCGAAGCGTGATGCGGGTCCGCTTCCGGCAGGACGATTTTCACTTCCGACATCGCAATCATCGGCAAAAAGCGAATGAAAAGCAGGAAGAGCGAAAGGAAAATCCCGAAGGTCCCGACGAAGGTCCAGATATCGACCCAGGTGGGATGGAAAAGCCCCCAGGAGGAAGGCAGAAAATCGCGGTGCAGACCGCCCACGATGATGATGAAACGCTCAAACCACATGCCGGCGTTCACGCACATGCAGACGAAGTAAACGACGAAGATATTGTGCCGGCACCACTTCGACCAGAAGAGCTGCGGCGCGACCGTGTTGCAGAAGAGCATGCCGACCCACCAGTACCACCAGTAAGGACCGAAGATGCGGTTATAGAACGCGAATTTTTCGTATTGGTTGCCGCTATACCAGGCGATGAAAAATTCCATCGCGTAGGCGTAGGAAACGATCGAGCCAGTGAGCAAAATGATCTTCGCCATCTTGTCGATGTGCTGCGGCGTGATGATGTCCTGGAGCCCAAAGATGGCGCGCGCCGGAATCATCAGGGTGAGCACCATCGCAAACCCGCCGAAGATGGCGCCGGCCACGAAGTAAGGCGGGAAAATCGTGGTGTGCCAAGTCGGGATGACGGAGGTCGCGAAGTCGAAGGAAACGACGCTGTGCACGGAAAGCACGAGCGGAGTGGAAAGGCCGGCCAGGAGCAGATACGCCATCTCGTAATGGCGCCAGTTGCGGTTCGAGCCGCGCCAGCCGAGCGCAAAGATTCCGTAGAGGAACTTCTTCATCTTGGTCGTCGCGCGATCGCGCAACGTGCCCAGATCGGGGATCAACCCGGTGTACCAAAAGAGCACGGAAACCGAGAAGTAAGTCGAGACCGCGAAGACGTCCCAGAGGAGCGGGCTGCGAAAGTTGGGCCAGATCGCGTACTGCGTCGGCACGGGCGCAAGGAACCACGCCATCCAGACGCGGCCCACGTGGATGCCCGGGAAAATGGCCGCGCAAATGACCGCAAAAAGCGTCATTGCCTCAGCCGAGCGATTGATAGAGGTGCGCCATTTTTGGCGGAGCAGGAACAGGATCGCGGAGATGAGGGTGCCGGCGTGACCGATACCGATCCAGAAAACGAAGTTGGTGATGTCCCAGGCCCAGCCGACCGGTGAGTTCAAGCCCCAGACGCCGACCCCGGTCGAGATTTGGTAGGCGATGCTGAGCAGGCCGATGATTGCGATCGCTGTGGTGATGGCGAATGCGACCCACCACCAGCGCGGCGTCGGGTTCTCGACCGCGCCGGAAATACGATTGGTTACCCAATCGAAATTGCGCTTGTTCAGGACGAGCGAGACCCGCGCGAGCGGCCTCGTCACGGCCGACGAAGCTTCGCCTCTGATCACATCCGGAGCGGTGGTCGGTGCGCCATCCATCAGGGATTACCTCCCGGGCTGTTGTGCGCCCCTGGCTGCGGCGCCGATTTCCGTGGCTGCATCTCGGGCCCACCCAGCTCGTCTCCCTCAACGCGATTCTCTACCTCGTGCCCCACACTGGCAATACCAATCAGGTTCGCGTCCGGCATCTTCGGGTTCGGATTGCGGATCCGCGCCAGGTAACTTGTCCGCGCCTTCACGTTCAAGTAATCAAGCAGGCGGTAATTTCGGTTCTCCGCTTTCACTTTCGAGACGCGGGTCTCGGGATCGGCGATGTCGCCGAAGACAATCGCTTCCGCCGGGCAGGCCTGCGCACAGGCGCTGGTGAAAGAATCGCGCGGGATGAGCGTTTTATTCGAGGCGCCGGCCCGGACGTGTGCCGAGATTTTCGCTTCCTCGATCCGCTGCACGCAATAGGTGCATTTCTCCATCACACCGCGCATCCGCACGGTCACATTCGGATTCTTCTGCAGCTTGATCGTGTCCGCCACGGTCTTCTCCGTGAGCGGCCCGAGGTATTCCTGATAAACGGAGAACCCGGCGATCTTCTTCTTGCCAACGGGGCGCTGGTTGTAATCAAAATAATTGAAACGCCGCACCTTGAAGGGGCAGTTGTTCGCGCAATATCGGGTGCCGATGCAGCGGTTGTAGACCATCACGTTCAACCCGCTCTCGCTGTGAACCGTCGCGTTCACCGGGCAGACCGTTTCGCAGGGAGCGTTTTCGCAGTGCTGGCACATCATCGGTTGATACACGATCTCGGGATTCTCCGGCCATTCGCCGTGATCCTGGTTGAACGGCTTCGCGCTTGCGTAGTAGCGATCGATCCGAATCCAATGCATGACGCGGCCATGCGCGACCTGCAGCTTGCCTACGATCGGGATGTTGTTTTCCGCCTGGCAGGCGATGACGCAGGCGTTGCAACCGGTGCAGGTATTGAGGTCGACCGACATGCCCCACTGCTGCGGCGCATTGAGCTCCGGATGCGAGTAGAGCGTGGGCAATCGCACCGGCAGTTCCTCGTCGCCGGCGATTTTTGTGACGAACTCCTCATCCTCCCGATAATGAACGAGGGTTGCTTCCCTGACGAGGCCACGGCCTTCGATAGAAAAATGCTCCTGCGTGGTCGAGAGCGCGTATTTCCCGGGGACTTTCGTCACCTCCACCTTGGCCACGGCTTTGCCGTCGGCGATGATGAAATGCGGAGTCGAGCTGGTGCGGAGGAGGTAGCCATTGAAGCCGGATTCTTCCCCGACCGGGCCGGTGTGTTTGCGGCCGTAGCCTAACGGAATCGTGACCGAGTTCTCGGCGTGCCCGGGGACGATGAGCGCGGCAATGACGAGCTCGCGCCGGATCGGTTTGCCCTGCGGATTTTTCGCCGTGTCGGTGACCGCGACCTGGACGAGGTCGCCATCCTTGACCCCGATACGATGGGCGAAATTCGGGCTCATCATGGCCGCGTTATCCCAAGTCAACTTGGTGATCGGGTCGGGCATTTCCTGGAGCCAGCCGTTGTTGATGTAACGGCCGTCATCCACCGAGTAGCTGCCCACGAGCACGATCTCGGGCGAGTCCTTGGTTGGCGCCGGGACTTCGTTATTCCAAAGGGTGTGCGCGACTCCGCCGGCGGAGTTGCCGTTAAATTTCGGCGCCCGATCCTTCGGCGTAAGATGCGCGGCCGAGCCGTCGTGCAAGAATTTGCTCCACGCGGTGTCGAAATCTCCCGGGGGCGCGGTCGCGCGGAAAGTCTCCTGGATCATCTGCGGGCCTTCCACCTCGGGCTGGCCGAGAACCGTCCACATCAGATCGAGCTCGGACAAACCGCCGAAGAGCGGCAGAATTAACGGCTGCATCGCGACGTAGGAACCGCTGCTCGTGAGGCCGTCGCCCCAGGTTTCGAGATAATGGGCCATCGGGATGTGCCATTGGCTCAAAGCCGATGTCGCATCCTCGTAGTGCCCCAGCCTAACGACCTCGGGAACGCGCTTCTGCAGCTCGGCCCAGTCGATCGGCTGCTTCGTTTTCCGGTCAAGCGTGATCGAGCGCGGCGCGTTGTAAACCGGGTCGCCGCCGAGGATGAAAAGCTGCTGAATGCGTCCGGCGTCGATCTCGCCCGCGAGTTGCAGGATGCTGTTCGCACGAGCCCGCTTCGGTAATTCTCGCAGGAGCACGGTCGTGCCGATGTTTTTCAACGCCGAATTGATCGCGTAGACCATCATCTGGACCACGACCGGCTGATGCGGACCGGCTACGACGATGCTGGCGCCCGCTTTCGAGATGAGATCCTTGGCCGCTTCTTCGAGCCAGCGCGCGTCATACTTCGCCGCCTTGGTCGGCGCTTTCAAAGTAATCAGGACTGAAGAAAGCCCCGGATCCTTCGTCTCGGTCGCGATCCGGGTGGCGAGCGCGTGCGTGATCGCGGGGATCTGGCTGGCCGGATACGGCAAACGATGGTCCGCCATCGCACCGGTGAGGGTGAAATGGTTTTCCACCACGTAGAGGCGATTCATCGAGTCCTTCGCCTCGCGCACCCGGCGCCGCGCGGTAAAGTTGCGGACCGAGGTGAGATCGCCTTCGCCGCAGTTCAGGAAATCGCTGTCCAGCGCCAGGACGACGTCCGCCTTGTCGAATTGCGGCAGAACGCGCACGCTGTCGCCAAAGCTGATCTGGGTCGAGAAATTTTGCGCCTCGCTCAGGAGCGGGTCGTAAACGCACCAGCGCATTTTCGGGAACTGTTTCTGCAGCTCCGCGCGCAGGCGATCGCGAGTCGGCGAGTACGTTTCCTCGACGAGGAAGGCGAGCCCGGCGCCGCCGTTCGCGGCCATCTTCGGCCGCAGCTCGGCCAGGTATTTCTCAAACGCAACGCGATCGGAGAGCTTGTTCTTCTGCACGAAACGCTGCGAGCGCGAAGGGTCGTAGAGACCGAGGAGGGATGCTTGGGCAAACGCGTCGGTCGCGCCGTTGCTGTCGGGATGCAGCGGGTTGCCTTCGATCTTGATCGGGCGTCCGTCGACCGTCGAAACCACCAGCGGCATTGCCCCGTAACGCCGCGGCATCGCCGTCGAGTAGTAGAGCGGCTTTCCCGGGATGGTCCATTCGGCGCTCTTCGTGAAAGGCACCAGGTGCATCTCGGGCTTGCGGCAACTGCTCAGCCCGAAACCGGCCAAGGCCATCGACGCGCCCATCAGCTTAAGGAAACTGCGACGCGAAACTTCGTCGACTTCCATCTCCTGCGCGCCGGCCGGGAATTCCCGTTCGAGCCAACCGCGAAATTCCGGCGTGTCGCTCAGCTCGCCGAGGCTGCGCCAGTATTGTTTCCCGGTTTCGTCGGGCGCTGGATGTTGGAGGACGCGTTTCATCGGTGGCACCCCTGGCAATTTGTCGGCGGACTAATGTTCCACCTTTGTTTCAACGTCAGGCCGATCTCCTCCTGGGTAAGGTGCTTTTTCTTCGACCAATCTTCCTGCACGCCCTGCGGCTTCCCGTATTTCGCGACGAAGGCCTCCGGATTCACGTCTTCCGGTCTCCAATCTAAATTCGTGATCTGATCTTCCGGGCGCAGGAAGTTTTCCGGCGCGCGATGGCACTCCAGGCACCACGCCATGCTGTGCGGCTTGGCGTGATAAACCACCGGCATGTGATTGACCTCGCCGTGGCAGCTGTAGCAGCTGATCCCGCGGTTTACATGCGCGGAATGATTGTAATAAACGTAATCAGGCGTGCGATGGATCCAAACCCACGGCACCGGTTGCCCGGTCGTCCAGCTGGAACGGACCGGCTCGAGTTTCGGATTCTCCTTCTGGATCTGGGTGTGGCAGCTCATGCAGACCTGGGTGTCGGGAATGTTAGAATGCGCCGCCACCTCCACATAGGTGTGGCAGTAACGGCAATCCATCCCGAGCTGCGTGACATGCAGATCGTGCGGGAAAGACACCGGCTGGATCGGCATGTAGCCGACGCGGGTGTATTTCGGCGTGGCGTAGTACCAAGTCGCGCCGACCAGCGCCGTCACGAGCACGATCCCGCAGATCATGATCTTGAGTGGAAGCCAGTTGGTCCAGCGCGGAAAAAAGTTGGCCATACTGGGATCAGCGCAGATTAAACCGACCCACTGCCTGCCGCCAACTGCTAAACAGGCGCGCTAAATTGAAAAGACGTGTCGGCTTCAGAAAATGGAAAACAGGTTGGTTAATCGATCGCCGGAGTGCGCGAGGGGGCAATTCTATGAAGGGGCGTTTGCTTGGCAAAATAATTTTTGAACGGGAGACGAAGATTTTCTGTCGAGGGGCCCGTCCGCGTTTTCCGCCATTCCTTTCGCCTAACGAATTGCCGGGACCGGGGAGGTCGTTAGGCTCGTTCGACATCCGCCGCTAGAGGAGCGGCGCGAGGGGGCGGACCAGGCTTTCTTTGAGCCGCTGGGTGCGCGAGCGGGCGAGGAATTTCTCCTCCACGATCTGGTGCGAGCCCTGCTCGAAATCCTGCTCCAGCATGCGCCCGAGCTCCGCCGCCCGCTCCGGATCGCGAATCAGGGCGTTGAGCTCGAAGTTCAAGCGCATCGAGCGCACGTCGAAATTGGCCGACCCCACCATCAGCCATTCCTCATCGACGAGCGCGACCTTGGCGTGGTTGATCCCGGCTTCGTACTCGTAAATTTTCACGCCGAACCGGAGCAGCTCCTCGTAAAAAGAGCGGCCCACGTTGACCAGGAGCGGGTGATCGGATTTCTCCGAGACGAGCATACGCACGTCGACGCCGCGCCGGGCCGCCAGCTGCAGCGCGGTCAGGAGCGGCTCCTTCGGCGCGAA
>JBBSLW010000040.1:0-18124 GCA_038233495.1 Chthoniobacterales bacterium
CCGGGTCGTCTCCTGGAAGGAGGCGGCCGACAGCCAGCTGTCGGTGGACAGCGAGGCCTTGGTGATGCCCATCAGCTCGGGACGGCCCTCGGCGGGGCGCTTGCCCTCCTGCACCAGCAGGCGGTTCACCTCGGCGTAGCGCTTGGAGTCGACCCGCTCGCCCGGCAGGAGCACGCTCTCGCCGGCCTCGGCCACCATCACCCGCTTCAGCATCTGGCGGACGATGAGCTCGATGTGCTTGTCGTGGATCGACACGCCCTGGTCGCGGTAGACCCGCTGCACCTCGTCCACCAGGTACTGCTGGCAGGCGCGGATTCCGTTGATCTCCAGGACCTCCTTGGGGTCCTTCGAGCCCTTCACCATCATGTCGCCGGGCTGGACCTCCTGACCCTCAGTGACCTCCAGCTGGGTGCGCAGCGGGACGGCGAAGCTGACCTCGCTGCCGTCGTCACTGACGACGGTGACCCGGCGCCCGGTGTCCTCGTCCTCGATGCGCACCACACCCGAGGTCTTCGACAGCTCGGCCTTGCCCTTTGGGGTACGGGCCTCGAACAGCTCGACCACGCGAGGCAGGCCGTGGGTGATGTCACCACCGGCGATGGCGACGCCACCGGTGTGGAAGGTGCGCATGGTGAGCTGGGTGCCCGGCTCACCGATGGACTGGGCGGCGATGGTGCCCACCGCCTCCCCCAGCTCGACCTGACGGCTGGTGGCCAGCGAGCGCCCGTAGCACATGGCGCAGACGCCGTGCTCGGACTCACAGGTGAGAACGGTGCGGACCCTGACCTCGGTGAGGCCGGGGTCGGCGGCCATCCGCTCGACCGTCTCGCCGTCCATCTCGGTGCCGGCCGCGATCACGGTCCCGTCCGAGAGCACGGCGTCGCGGCTCAGGACCCGACCATCGAGGCGGGTGCCCAGGTAGGCCTGCTTGTTCTCGGTGGCGGCCTGGCCGTCCGGCACCACGTTGTCGACGATGATGCCGCGCGAGGTCTCGCAGTCGATGACCCGGATGATCAGCTCCTGGGCCACGTCGTGCAGTCGGCGGGTCAGGTACCCGGAGTCGGCGGTGCGCAGCGCGGTGTCGGCCAGCCCCTTGCGGGCGCCGTGCGTAGAGATGAAATACTCGAGCACCGTCAGACCTTCGCGAAAGTTCGAGGTAATGGGCCGCTCGATGATTTCGCCGGAAGGCTTCGCCATCAACCCGCGCATGCCGGCGAGCTGTTTGACCTGCTGCCGATTACCACGCGCGCCGGAATCGACCATGAGGAAGACCGGGTTCAGTTCTTTGCGACCCTCGTTATGCTCGAGAGTGCGGAACATGACGTTGGAGATTTCGTCACCGGCGTGGGTCCAAATATCGATGATTTTGTTGTAGCGCTCGCCATCGGTGATGATGCCTTTGCGATACTGTTGCTCGACGAGCTTGATCTGTTTGTAAGCGTTCGCGAGTTGGAGCTCTTTCTCCTTCGGAATGATCATGTCGGAAATCCCGATCGAGACACCGGCCTTGGTCGCTTCGCGGAAGCCGAGTTCTTTCAGCTTGTCGAGCGTCTCGACGGTGCCGTCCTGGCCCGCGACCTGGTAGCAGCGCCAAATGATGTCGCTGAGCTGTTTCTTGCCCGCGGCTTTGTTGAAAAAGCCGAGACCGTCCGGCCAAATTTCGTTGAAGATGACGCGGCCCGCGGTCGTTTCCATGACGCGCGTTTCCTTGTCGCCATAGATCGTGTCCTTGCCGAGATCGGGGTTCCGCAGCCGAATCCGGTCGTGGGTTTTGACTGCGCCATCGGCCATCGCGAATTCGACTTCGCTTGCGTTCTCAAAGAGAGGCAGACGCGTTTCCACGGCTGCACCCGCGGCGCGCCGCGGGTTCTGCGTGAGGTAGTAGCAGCCCAGCGTGATGTCCTGCGAAGGAGTCGTGATCGGCTTGCCGCTCGAGGGTGAGAAGATGTTGTTCGGCGCGAGCATGAGCATACGCGCTTCCATCTGCGCCTCGACCGAGAGCGGGACGTGGACGGCCATCTGATCCCCGTCGAAGTCCGCGTTATAGGCGGTGCAGACGAGCGGATGAATCCGAATCGCTTCGCCTTCGATGAGGAGCGGCTCGAAAGCCTGGATGGAAAGACGATGCAGCGTGGGCGCGCGGTTCAGAAGAACCGGGTGGCCCTTGGTCACTTCTTCGAGGATATCCCAGACTTCGGGCGTCTGGCGCTCGATCATTTTCTTCGCGCTGCGCACGGTGTGCACGTAGCCGAGATCTTTCAGGCGGCGAATAATGAACGGCTCGAACAGGACGAGCGCCATTTTCTTCGGCAAGCCGCATTGGTTGAGTTTCAACTCCGGCCCGATCACGATGACGGAACGGCCCGAGTAATCGACGCGTTTGCCCAGCAAGTTCTGACGGAAACGTCCGCCCTTGCCCTTGAGCATGTCGCTGAGCGACTTGAGCGGGCGATTGCCGGCGCCGGTCACAGCGCGGCCATGGCGGCCGTTGTCGAAGAGCGCGTCGACCGCTTCCTGCAACATCCGTTTTTCGTTGCGGATAATGACGTCCGGCGTCTTGAGCTGGAGGAGGTTCTTGAGCCGGTTGTTGCGGTTGATGACGCGGCGATAGAGATCGTTCAAATCAGAGGTCGCGAACCGTCCGCCTTCCAGCGGAACGAGCGGACGCAGATCCGGCGGAATAACCGGGAGCACTTCGAGCACCATCCATTCGGGACGCGAATGCGAGGAGGCAAAGCCCTGCACGAGTTTCAAACGCTTCGCCAGTTTCTTACGAATCTGTTTGCTCTTCGTGTTGCCCATCGCTTCCTCGAGCTCCTTGTTCAACTTCGAGAGTTCGATTTCGCTGAGAAGAACCTTGACCCCATCAGCGCCCATCCCGGCCTTGAATTCTTCGCCGTACTGATCCTGCGCCTCGCGGTATTCCACCTCGGTGAGGAGCTGGCACTTGGTGAGGGGCGTGTTGCCCGGGTCGATTACGATGTAGTCCTCGTAATAGATGACGCGCTCGAGCTGGCGCGCGCTCATGTCGAGCATGAGGCCGAGCCGCGAAGGCATGCACTTGTAGAACCAGATGTGGGAGACCGGGACGGCAAGCTCGATATGGCCCATCCGCTCGCGACGGACGCGAGCGAGCGTCACTTCCACACCGCAACGATCGCAGATCACGCCCTTGTGCTTGATCCGCTTGTATTTTCCGCAGGAGCACTCCCAGTCCCGGGTCGGACCGAAAATGCGCTCGCAGAACAAGCCGCCTTTTTCGGGCTTAAAGGTCCGATAGTTGATCGTCTCCGGATTCTTGACTTCGCCCTTGCTCCAAGACCGCATCGTGTCGCTCGAAGCGACGCCAATCGCGACCTGATCGAAACCCACGGTGCGTTCTTCACCCACCAATTCCCGCCAGGAATGTTCGTTCATAAATTTTTATTTTCTAAAATTCCGCTTCGACTAGGACGACCCAGGAGGTCGTCTCTCCCCTCTGTCATTCTGAGCGTAGTGAAGAATCTCTGACCCGTTTCTTAGCGGCGCTGCCGGAGAAAGAGTCAGTGATCCTTCCTTTCCCTCAGGATGACAATTTTGTTGGTTGATTAGGCAACGTTCTCGAGAAAGCTGGGGGCCTGGCCGCCGACTTTGACGTCGAGGCCTAACGACTGCATTTCCTTGATTAACACGTTGAAAGATTCCGGTGTGCCGGCTTCGAGCGAGTTGTCGCCCTTCACGATCGACTCGTAGATCCGGGTGCGTCCCTGGACGTCGTCCGACTTCACGGTCAGGAGTTCCTGCAACGTGTAAGCCGCGCCGTAGGCCTCGAGCGCCCAGACTTCCATCTCGCCGAAACGCTGGCCGCCGTACTGCGCCTTGCCGCCGAGCGGTTGCTGGGTAACGAGCGAGTAAGGGCCGACCGCGCGGGCGTGGATCTTGTCCGCGACCAAATGGCCGAGCTTGAGCATGTAGATGTAGCCGACTACGACTTCCTGATCGAAGGGATCGCCCGTGCGACCGTCGAAGAGGCGAGCCTTGCCGTTTTCCTGAACCCAATGGAAGCCCTCGACCTTTTTGGCTTCGTTCAGATACTCACGGATTTTCGCTTCCGAAATGCCGTCGAAAACCGGCGTTGCGACTTTGAAGCCAAGGGCCTTGGCCGCGACCCCGAGGTGCGTTTCCAGGACCTGTCCGACGTTCATACGACTCGGCACGCCTAACGGATTGAGACAGATCTCAACCGGCGTTCCATCGGCCAGGTAAGGCATGTCTTCCTCCGGCACGATGCGGGCGACGACGCCCTTGTTGCCGTGGCGGCCGGCCATTTTATCGCCGACCGAAAGCTTGCGCTTGCTCGCGACGAACACTTTGACCTGCTTGATGATGCCCGGGTCGATGTCGTCGCCGCTTTCGACGCGATCCATCGAGCGCTCGCGATCGAGCTCGAGCTCGGCGAACTTGTGTTCGTACTGGGCGATGATTTCGCGGATTTTGATCCGGATCGGGCTCGGATCGATCTCGATGTGATCGTAGGCCACCGCCAGTTTGCGGAGGAGCGTCTTAGTGATCTTGCGGTTGGCCGGGATGATGATTTCGCCGGTCTTCGCGTTGACCACGTCGAGCGGGATCTTCTCGCCGAGGAGGACGTTGGAGAGCGTGTCGGTCAGTTGTTCGGTCAGCTCTTCCTTCTTCTTGCGATTGTCTTCCGTGATCGCCTTGAGCTGCCGTTTCGTCTCGGTCGGAGTCAATTTTTCACGGGAAACTTCGTGGCGCGATGAGACTTTGATGTCCATTACGATGCCGTAGGTGCCGGACGGTACCGTCAGCGAGGTGTCTTTCACGTCGGCTGCTTTTTCGCCGAAAATGGCGCGGAGGAGACGCTCTTCCGGCGCCAGTTCCGTCTCGCTCTTCGGAGTAATTTTTCCGACCAGGATGTCGCCCGGTTTCACTTCCGCACCGACGCGAATGACGCCGTCGGAGCCGAGGTTGCGGAGCGCTTCTTCGCTCACGTTCGGGATGTCACGGGTGATTTCTTCGGGGCCGAGCTTGGTGTCGCGGGCGCCGATTTCGAACTCATCGATGTGAATGGAAGTGTAGATGTCTTCCTTCACGACCTTCTCCGAGATCATGATCGCGTCCTCGAAGTTGTAGCCGTTCCACGGCATGAAGGCGACGAGGACGTTGCGGCCGAGCGCGAGCTCGCCTTGATCGGTGTTCGGGCCGTCGGCGATGACCTGGCCTTTCTTGACGTGCTGACCTTTTTTCACGATCGGCTTTTGGTTCACGCAGGTGCCGGCGTTCGAGCGCATGAACTTGCGCAGCTCGTAGACGTGGATGCCCACTTCAAGGTCGGTTTTGAGTTTTTTGCGGCCTTCCGGCATTCCGCCGTCCTTCGTGATGACGATCTGGTCGGCCGTGACGGACGCGACGCGGCCGGCTTCGGTCGAGACAACGACAGCGCGCGAATCGCGAGCCACCTTGCCCTCGAGACCAGTGCCGACGAGCGGCGACTCGGAAACGATCAGCGGCACACCTTGCCGTTGCATGTTCGAGCCCATGAGTGCGCGGTTCGCGTCATCGTGCTCGAGGAATGGAATGAGGCCGGCGGCGACGGAAACGAGCTGCTTCGGAGAGACATCCATGTAGTGGACTTTCGACGGCTCGACTTCGAGGAAATCGCCACGATAACGGACGGAAACTTTTTCCCCGCTGAAATGACCTTTCGCGTCCATCGGCGCATTCGCCTGCGCGACGATGAAAGCTTCTTCGCGGTCACCGGTGAGATAATCGACTTGGTCGGAGACGCGGCCGTTCTCGACCTTACGGTAAGGCGTTTCGATGAAACCGAATTCGTTGATTCGGGCAAAGGTGCTCATCGAGCTGATGAGACCGATGTTCGGACCTTCCGGCGTCTCGATCGGACAAATGCGGCCGTAATGCGAAGGATGGACGTCGCGCACCTCGAAGCCGGCGCGATCGCGGCTCAGACCGCCTGGTCCGAGAGCGGAGAGACGACGCTTGTGGGTCAACTCCGCCAGCGGATTAGTCTGATCCATGAATTGCGAGAGCTGGGAGCGCCCGAAGAAATCGCGCACGACCGCGCTGAGCGCTTTCGGGTTGATCAGCTTCTGCGGCGTCATGCCGTCGATGTTCACGTCGAACAACGTCATGCGCTCTTTTACGAGACGCTCGGTGCGGGCGAGACCGACCCGGCACTGGTTGGCGAGGAGTTCGCCCACCGTCCGGACGCGGCGGCTGCCGAGATGATCGATGTCATCAAGCGTGCCTTCGCCACGGCGGAGGTTGATCAGATATTTGATCGCGGCGATGAAATCCTTGTCGGTCAGGATGCGTTCGCCGAGGTCGACATCGATGTTGAGCTTCTGGTTCAGCTTATAGCGACCGACGCGGCCGAGATCGTATTTCTTCGGGTCGAAAAAGAGACGCTTGAGCAGTGCGCGGGCGTTCGCCACGGTCGGGGGATCGCCGGGGCGGAGCTTGCGATAGATATCCTTGAGCGCTTCTTCCTGATCGTGCGCCGGGTCTTTTTTCAACGCCTTCACGACGGTGTCGTCGTGCGTGATATCGATCACCTTCACGTGTTTCAAGTTGAGGGGCTCCGCCATCAGGCTCCGCACCACGGCCAGGGTGAGCGGCTCGAAGGCGCGCGCGACGGTCACTTCCCCGTCGACCACGTCGGCGGTCAGGACTTTCATCGCGAGGCTTTCCTCGTCGAGTTTCTCGCTCAGCTTGAGGTTCTCGATGTTGTAGAAAAGCTTGATCACATCCTCGTCGGGCCCGTAGCCGAGAGCGCGCAGGAAGGTGGTGGCGAGGAATTTCCGCCGGCGTTTGCGGCGATCGAGATAGATGTAAAGCAGATCGCTGGTGTCGAACTGCACTTCGATCCACGAACCGCGATCCGGGATGATGCGGAAGCTGTAGAGCACTTTGCCGTTCAAGTGGATGCTCGATTCGAAGGCGATGCCCGGAGAGCGATGGAGCTGCGAGACGACGACGCGCTCCGCGCCGTTGATTACGAACGTGCCCGACGGCGTCATGAGTGGGATTTCGCCCATGTAGACTTTTTCTTCCTTCGTTCCCTTTTCTTCCTTGAGCTGGAAAGTGACGTGGAGCGGCGCGCTGAAGGTCTGGCCTTCGCGCTGCGCTTCGAGCGCGGTCAGCTTCGGCTCGCCGATTTCATATTGGCTGAAATCGAGGGTCGCCTTCTCGTCGTAGCTCTCGATCGGGAAGACCTCCTTGAAAACGGTCTGCAGACCGGTGTTCTTCCGCTTGCTCGGCGGGACATCTTTTTGCAGGAAGTCGACATACGAATTGAGCTGAACCTCGATCAGGTTGGGCGGCTCGATCGCTTCTTTAAGACTTCCGAAATGGATACGCTCTGTTGCAGTACGATCTGACATAACTGGTGCACCAATCTCCAATGGTTTAAAACCTGCAGCGACCCTGGATGCAGGTCGCGAGGAGTCTGAGGGTTACGGCCCTGTCCGGAAATAGAGGGCGAAAAAAGTGGCAGCAAAACGGCGGTCTGTCAACGAGACCTCCGCCGTTTTGTTGCCAATCTTGGAATATGCCGTGGAAAGCGGGTTAAAATACGTCGAGCGACTCCTAGCCGGGAAAAAGGGAACCGTTAATATGCCCAGCCTGCCGGGGGGCGCAAGGGCGATTTTTTCGTGAACCAACGCTCACGATCGCCCTACGCCCCGCCGACGGGGGATGGGTTACTTGATTTCGACCTTGGCGCCGGCCGCTTCGACCTTTTTCTTGATCTCTTCGGCTTCTTCCTTGGTCACGCCTTCCTTCATCGTCTTGGGCGCGCCCTCGACAAGAGCTTTGGCTTCCGCCAGGCCGAGTCCGGGCACCGCGGCGCGCACTTCCTTGATCACGCCGATCTTGTTCGCGCCCATTTCCTTCAGGATGACGTCGAAAGTGGTTTTCTCTTCAGCCGCCGGAGCCGCTGCGCCGCCACCGCCGGCGGGGGCCGCCATGGCCACGGGAGCCGCTGCGCTGACACCCCATTTTTCTTCGAGTTGCTTCACCAATCCAGCAACCTCGAGAACGGTCAGCCCGCTGAGTTGCTCCACAATTGCGTTTGTATCTGCCATTTTATTTTCCTCCAATTGCCGCTCCCGGAAGCCCCCAGGAAATTACAGCCGATAGCCATCGGCTCGGACAGTGTGTTTGTTTTGTTGTTTGCTCGTCCCACGGGGGGAAAGGGACGAAATCTGATAAATTTGGAACCAGGAAGCCAGCCTACCTGGGTGAGCGAATTCCTGATTTGTAAAATCGTTAGGCTGCTGCGGCCTCCGCCGGCTGCCCTTCCTTTTCGGCCTTGGCATTCAAAAGTCGCGCCAGAGAGGCGGCCGGTTCGTTCAAAGTGCGGACCAGTTTGGTCGCCGGCGCCAGGAGCACACCGAGCAATTGCGAGAGCAGCACCTCGCGCGCCGGCAGGTCGGCGAGCGCTTCCACATCCGCGGTCGAGAGCACGCTCTTGTCGACCACGCCGATCTTGAGCGCCGCGATTTTAAATTCCGCGGCAAAAGTTTTCAGGATCTTCGCCACTGGCGCGACGTCGGAGTCGCCCGTCACCACCGCAGTTTGGCCGACCAGTTGTTCGGCCAAGTCGGGCATGCCGCTGTCGCTCATCGCACGCTTCAGGAAGCTGTTCTTGACCACGTGCACCTCGGCGCCGGTCGGTGCGAGCCGATTCCGCAGCTCGCCGAACTGCTCGACTTTCATCCGCTGGTAATCGGTCACCAGCAGGAAGGGCGAACGACTGAGTTTCTCGGACAAGTCCGAAACGATGTTGGCTTTTTCAGGTCTCATGGTGCGAAAAAATTAGATGCTGAGATAAGGCGAAGGATCGACATGGAGGCCGGGCGACATCGTGGCGGCGAGCGTCATCGCCTCGACAAAACGCCCTTTGGCCGTGGCCGGGCGCGCCTTCACCACCGCCTCGATGATGGCCGTGCCATTCTCGAGCAACTGGTCTTCGGCGAAAGAAAATTTTCCAAGCGGCACCGCGATGTTGCCATTCTTATCGAGCTTGAACTCGACCCGGCCGGCTTTCACTTCCCCAACCGCTTTGGCCGTGTCTTCGGTCACCGTGCCCGTTTTCGGGTTCGGCATCAGGCCGCGCGGACCGAGCACCTTGCCGAGTTTTCTCACTTCGGCCATCGCCCCGGGCGTCGCGATCGCGACATCGAAATCCTGGAAACCTTCCTGGCATTTCTTGATCAAATCTTCGTAGCCGACAAACTCCGCGCCAGCATTCTTGGCGGCCTGGGCCGCGGCGCCCTGCGCGAAAACGAGCACGCGCACCTGTTTGCCGCTGCCGTGGGGGAGCGGGCAAGTGCCGCGCACCATCTGGTCGGATTGCTTCGGGTCCACCCCGAGGTGGAACGACATCGTGACCGTCTGGTCAAACTTTGTCGGAGGCAGTTTCTTCAGCGTGCTGACCGCATCGGAGAAACTGTAGGTTTTGTCGCGATCCACCTGCTCGGAGGCGGCGCGATAACGTTTGGAGCGATTTTTTTGCATATTGATTTCAGTTCCAACGAGCCGGGTAGCTCTCCTGATTTAAGGTGTCCTCTGGCGAGGAGGGACGGGCAAGCTAGAGGTATTTTCCAGATTGTCAAAAGCCTCCAAGGAGGGGCGGTTTGTAACCGCCGTGGGCGCTTGCAAAGCGCCCTTCCTTGGAAATCAGATCCTAACGACCGTCGTTTCCGGGCGGCAATTAAACCGCACCGGAAACATGTAGGTGCCGATCCCGACGTTGACGTAGATCGGGCCGCCTAACGACTCGTAGGCGCCTTTTTGGTAACGGCCCACCCCGTAGGGCAGGGCGAGCGCGCCGTAGATCGGCAGCCGCACCTGGCCGCCGTGGGAATGGCCCGCTAGGATCAGGTCGTAGCGGCGGCCGTCGAGCCGGTCGGCCTGGGTCGGGTAATGAATGAGGAGCAGGCGGCGCCCCGCTTTCGGCTCGTCGAGCACGTGCACGCCGCGCATGCCCATTCCGATCAATTCCAGATCGTGCCGGGCCAGGACGAGGCTGCGGTCTTCGAGCCATTCGCCGCCGGTGGCGCGGAAGGCTTTTTCGTAAAGCTTGAAGCTGACGCCGCTCCCGTAATCCCAGTTCCCGGGACAGCCGTGGACCGGGCGCTTGATTTGCCGAATGAAGTCGAGCGCGGCCGGCGCGTGTTTCGCCTCCTCGATGAGGTCGCCGGTGAAGCAGACGAACTCGGGCTCGAGGGTGTTGATCGCGCCGATGACTTTGGCGGCGTAGGCGGTGTCGCCTTTGTAATGGAAATCGCTGAACTGCACGAAGCGACAGGTCGGGTCCGGTCGCAGATCGAAGTGCGCCACCTCCAGCCAGGTCCGCTCGATGAAGCGGGCGTCCACTCCCGCCACGGCCGGGAGCGCGAGCAGGCCGAGCCCGAGAAATTGCCGCCGCCTCAGTTTCCGCTTCAACTCTTCCGCCGTTCCACGTTGCAACGCTTCTCGTTAGTCTGGGAAAGTGTAGAGCCGCATTAATCCCTGGCCGCTCTCGGTCAGGCGGGCACTGGCGCCGCGGCCGCTGACATTACCGCGGGTGAGATGACGGGCGTCGAGCGGGCCCGGCTTCACGTAGCTGACTTCGGCTCGGCTGACCACTTCGGTTTTCGGCGTCAGCCGCAAAGGCACGCCGGAGCGGGCGAAGGATATTTCCCAGCTCGCCGGGTCGTCGTTAGGCGGGCCGTTCACCATCCAGGGATAACGCCGTGGGAGCTGGAAGTTCGGCGTGTTTGGCACCACCACTTTGTAGAAAACTTCTTCGCGGGCGAGGAAGGCTGGCAGGGTGAGCGAGGAGTTGCCGCGCAGCGCGACGAAGAGCCGCCCGAGGTCGAGCCCGACGAGGTTGATCCCGTTGTAGATGCCGTGGCGGTTTGGATCATTTTTAAAGGTGGCGTCGTGCCAGGCCTCGAAATGGTCGTTGATCATAAGGTTGAGCTCGACGTGGACATGGGAGCGCGCGCGATTAATCCCGCTCCCGGTGTGCCCCATCACGGCCAGCTCTTCTCCCTGCCGCACCGTAGCGCCCGGCTCGACCGAGATGGTGTTGAGGTGCGCGTAGAGGCTGTAATAGGGCGAGCCGCCCCAGCGATGCTCGACCACGACGTAGCGCCCGTAATTCGACGCGTCCGCCGCCCGGCTCACGTAAACGACCTTGCCCGCCGCGATCGCGCGCACCTCATCGAGCGGCTCGCCCCGCGCATCGCGGCGCAGCGGCTTGATGTCTATCCCTTCATGGAACCGGGTGTAGACCGTGTCGCCCCCCATCTGCTGCGGGTCGCGCACGAACCCGTATCGCCCGCCCTGCCACGGATAGGAAATCACGCTCCTCAGATTGCGCTCGATCACTTGGTAAAACTCCGCGCCGTCTCCGCGGAGGAGCGCGTCGTTGTCGGTCGGCAAGGCGAGGTTGAGCGGGGTGTCGTCAGCTCGCGCGGTGGCGATCATGGCGATGAACAAAAGCGCGGCGCCGCGCAGACCGCGCCTCATTTCTTCTTCTTCCCGCCGATCAATTTCCAATCCTTGTTCATCAGCTTGATGTCGGCCTCGGTCAGGCCGCCGGGCAGATAAATTTTCCCATCCGAGACCCGGCGATCGACCTGCAGCTCGGTCAACGCGCGGCCATTGAGGAAGAGGTAAAGGAACGAGCCGCGGCGCTCGACGCTGAGGGTGTCGAGGACGGTGCGCCCGTGGTCATCGAGCTGGAGAAGCGCGGCGTAGCTGCCGTCGGCGGCGCGATAGGGATAGAACGCGACCACATCGCGTTCGCTCAGCCAGGCCATCTTTTGGATGAAAACATTGCGTCCGCTGAGCGAGCGGATCGGTTGTGCGAAGACCGCGCCGTCCTGCTCGTTCCCCTCCACATGGACGCGGAAGCTGCAATGTTTCAGGCCGGCCTCGGCCTGCCACACGGCCGAAAAGAGGAGCGCGGCGCAGAGCAGACTTCGCATGGCCGATTGATAAAGGGTTTGACACTTTTTGCAACGTTGGCCTGTTTTGACCCGGATGAGACTAGCGTCTGTTTTTGCCGCGCTCCTTTTGCTGAGCAGCGTCGCCCTTGCCCCCGCGGCCGCGAAGCGGAGCTGGCTCGCGCGCCTTTTTCATCCCTTTGATTCCGCCGAGAAAATTCCGGATTACAAGAACCCGAAAATCCGCGGGCTCATTCTCACCGTCGAACTCCCGTCCGAGCAGCTCAAGCTGAGCGAGGTGCGCCAGCTCCCGGTTCACATCCTCCTCACGAATCGCGGCGATCGCGCAGTCGAACTCTTTTTTCCCACCGAGCAACGGATCGAAATCCTCCTCCGCGACGCCTCCGGCGAGGTCGTGACCCGCTGGTCCGACAACCGCGCTTTCGAGGAAAAGCCGGGCACGCTTCTGATCAACCCTAACGAACACGTGGAATACTCCGAGACGATCGCGACGCGCGAGCTGGTGCCGGGGCGCGTCTTCACAGTGGAGGTGGTTTTGCCGGCCTACGCGGAGCTCGACGCGCGGCGCAAGTCGATCGCGGCGCAGTGAGGGGATGAGGGAGGTGAATGGCGGCCGGCACGCCACGCTTCTTCCGATTCACGATTCACGATTCACGAGATTGAAACTCTTCTCCGACTACCATCTCCATCCGCAGGGACATCGGCACCAGCCTTACACGCAGGCACTGCTCCAGCCGTGGGCCGATCATGCGCGGCAGATCGGGCTGCGTGATTTCGCTTTCACTGATCACGATCGCTATCATCCCGGGATCGATTTCGACGAAATCAATCGGCTGCGCGATGCGAATCCCGATCTCAAAATCCGCGCCGGGATCGAGCTGGATAACGATCCGGTGCATTCCGCCGCGGGGCGCGCCTGGGTGGAGAAGAACTGGGACCGGCTCGATTTCGTCCTCGGCTCCGTCCATTTCCTGCGCGGCGACTGGGCCTTCGATCACGCCGGCCAGGAAGTCGAGTTCGAGCGGCGCGAGATCGATGAAGTTTACGCCGATTACTACGAACGGATCCGCGCGATGGCGGCGAGTGGCCTGGTCGATTGCATGGCGCATCTCGACCTGGTGAAAATCTTTGGGTTCCGCCCGACAAAAGATCTCGGCGATTTAGTCGAAGCCGTTCTGGGCGAAATCAAGCGCGCCGACTTGGCGATGGAACTTTCAACCGCCGGCTGGCGCAAGCCGGTCGGCGAACTCTACCCGAGCGACGAGATCATTCAGAGCGCGCTGGCCAAGGGCATCCGCTTCACGACTGCGTCCGACGGACATTCGCACGTGCAGCAAGGCGAAAACTTCGAGCGCCTGGCGGAAAAGATGTCGGACCTGAGCATTACCGAGGTGTTGATCTTCGAGCGACACCGACCGGTCGCGGTCAGGTTGCAGGGGTAGCACGGGGTGCCACCCCGTCGGTCGCGGGAGCCTCCCGCGACGAACTTGTTCACGTCTTCCAGAACAACAAAGCCTCCGTTTCGAGCAGCCATTCCTCGGTTATGAGCAATTGGATCGGGCATGGAAAAAGCATGCCAGATCCTGCGCGAGCTCGCCGACGGCGGTTCGCTCATGGTTTCCGAGCTCGCTCAACGCACCGGCAGCGACCCGAGCGTTATCTCCCGTCAAATCGCCCCTCTTCGCCAAGCCGGCATTCTCATCACGCCGCGTAACCGACTCTACGAAATTGCCCCGCAATATCTCGCCGACAAAACCAACCGCATCGTCGACTTCGGCTGGTGCCTGTTGCGGTTGAGCGCCGGCCAATCTGCCAACAGCTAGTTATCCTGTGGCGGCGCGTCTTTAGAGCCGGCAACTGTCGCCTCCTCCAACTCGTAAGGCTGCACGCAGGCTTTCTCCGTCGGCCGCGCCCTAAATGTCAGACGCGACCCAGATGCCCCCCGGAGCCGACGGCCTAATCTACTCCCGCTTAAAAGACAGGCAGACCGTTGCGGCTCATGATAGAAATGGATGGTGCCGCCGGCATCCGACGCCAATCTCCACCTGGAAATCGGGCATGTCGTGTTCATCGACATCGTCGGTTACTCCCGGCTCCTGATCGAGGAACAGAAGGAGCGGCTTTACCAGCTCACCGAGATCGTGCTCGCGACCGCGCCGGTGCGCGAAGCGACGGACGAACAACTCGTGAGGTTGCCGACCGGCGATGGGATGGCGCTGGTCTTCCACCACAGCGCGGAAGAACCGGCCCGCTGCGCGCTCGAGATTGCCGAAGCGCTTCAGAAACATCCGGAACTTCCGGTGCGGATGGGCATTCACAGCGGACCGGTGAGCGAGGTGCGGGACGTGAGCGGGCGCAGCAACATCGCCGGGGCCGGCATCAACATGGCGCAACGGGTGATGGATTGCGGCGACGCCGGGCACATCCTCCTCTCCCAGCACGTGGCCGATGATCTGGTGCAATACCGGCAATGGGCGCCGCGTTTGCACGACCTGGGTGATTGCGAGGTCAAACACGGCGTCCGGCTTCATTTGGTTAATCTCTCGCTGAGCCATTGGGCAACGCTGCGCTCCCGCAAATTTCAGCAGGCCGCAGAAAAGCCGGCGCGGCGCATCAGTGTCGGATCGATCGCCGCCCTCGCGCTGATCGCGATCCTCGCCGCCGGCGCTGTTTATTTTTTCACTTCCCATCGAACGGCGACGCCGAGCACCGCCACTCCGGAAGCGCCGAAGAGCGCCCCTATTCCCGAAAAGTCGATCGCGGTGCTGCCGATGGTCAATTCCACCGGTGACCCGGCGAACGAGTACTTCTCCGACGGGATGTCGGAAGAATTCATCTCCTCGCTCTCGCGTCTGCCGGACCTGAAGGTCGTCGGACGCACCTCCTCTTTTCAGTTCAAAGGCACGACCGACGACAGCAAGACGATCGGCGAGAAGCTCGGTGTCTATTATCTGCTCGAAGGCAGCGTGCGTAAGTCGGCCGATCGGGTCCGCATCGCGGTGGCGCTGATCAAATCCAGCGACGGCGCCAATGTCTGGTCCGACACCTACGACCGGGAACTGAAGGACATCTTCGCGGTGCAATCGGAGATTGCCGGCGCGGTGGCGAAGAAGCTCAAGGTCGCGCTGCTCGGGAGCAACGGGCAGATCGCGCAGTTGACCACCGCAGCCACCCCTTCCAACCAGAACGTCGAGGCTTACAACACCCTTTTGCAGGGGAATTTTTACTCCAATCGCCGTACCGCCGACGACGTCCGGAAGGCGATCGGCTACTACGAGGAGGCAATCCGGCTCGACCCGCGTTACGCGCTCGCCTATGCGAAGCTGTCGTCCGCGGCGACGGATCTCGCCACCGCCTACGTCAGTATTGCGAACAAAGAAGGACAAGAGGCGATCGCAAAAGCCCGGGCCTCGGCAAAAAGGGCGCTCGAGCTGGATCCGAATCTCGCCGACACGCATTTGGCACAAGGCGCGGTTCTGATGAGGATCGATTTCAATTTCGCCGCCGCGGAAGCGGAACTCCGCCGCGCCGTCGAGCTCGCGCCGCAGAATGCGGCGGCGACGGCTCTCGGCCAGTCTTGAGGCAAAGGTCGAGGAGTGCGGATTTTCCGTCTCGCTGGTGGACCCGCGCCTGGCGGTAGATGGAGATCGCGATCTGCTCTTTGCGGCGGTGGGCAATCTACTGCAAAACGCCTTCAGGTTACCCACAACCACACCGGACGTGATCCTGAATGCCTATTCCGCGGCCGATCGGATTCTAATCGATATCGAAGATCACTGCGGGGGCCTGCCGCCGGGCGCGGGAAGGATGTTCGAGTCTTTCGAGCAAATTGGAGAGGACAAGAGTGGGATGGGACTCGGCCTCTCCATCGCGCGTCGCAGCGTGGAAGCAAACCGGGGAATCCTCTGAGCTTGCTTCGATTTTGCGGACAGGGGCTTTGGGCAGCTAGATGTGGAGGCTCAAGAGGTTGTTCATGGATAAATTGAGTTTGGAGATGGGTGGTTGGTGCTGAAGAGCAGAGTGAGGGCGGTGCCAGTTGTAACGATGGAGCCAGGGTTGAAGGTGGTCGGCGCGATGGGCGGAGTGGAAGTAGACGGCGGCATAGGCCCATTCGCGGAGTGAGGTCTGGATGAAGCGTTCGGCTTTGCCATTAGTGCGCGGAGTGTAAGGGCGGGTGAAGAGGTGGCGGAGACGGTAGCGCTGACAAGCGGAGCGGAAGAGATGGGAGCGATAGCAGCTGCCGTTGTCGCTCATGATCCGCTGGGCCTTGATGCCCAGAGAAGCGAAGTAAGCCAGGGCGCGCTCGAGGAAGAGGACAGCGCTGTGCTGGTTTTCGTCGGGCATGATCTGAGCAAAGGCGAGGCGAGAAGCATCATCGATGCAGACATGGACATATTCCCAGCCGGCGCCGCGTACCTGATCGCGCCGGTCGTGGGTGACACGGTGACTGGGCCGAACGATCTTGCCCAGCTTCTTGATGTCGAAGTGGAGGAGTTCGCCGGGATGTTGCCGTTGGTAGCGCACTACTGGAGGGGCGGGCTCCAGGGCGCTCAGTCGGGCGAGTCCGTGACGCCGGAGCAAGCGCGAGACGGTGGCGCGGGAGAGGCCGCTTTGGCGGGCGATCTGGAAGCCGGGCAGACGCAACCGGCGCAAAGCCAAGACGACCGCCACCTGAGCCGCAGGAGTCGCGCGTGGACTGCGCTGCGGGCGCGAAGAGCGATCCCGTAACCCCGCCACGCCCTCGGCCCGGAAGCGGGCCAGCCATTTGCGCACACTACGCTCCGAAAGACCAACCTGGAGAGCGGCGCTTTGGACACTGAGTTGCTGAGCAAGGATGGCGCGCACCATTCGTTCTCGACCCCGAGCCGTCAGTCGAGCATTATAATATACGTTCATGTGTGGGTTGGGTTTTGGAGTTTGGATGTTTGCACACCCACCACTCTCCCAAATCCTTCCCCGCATGAACAACCTATTGAAACATCACAGCTAGAAAACAAAAGCCATGTCAGCCATCAGCAAATTCGGTCGGCGTTACGACCGTGAGATCAAAGAAAAAGCCGTCGCGCTCGTTCTTGGTGGACGCAGCCAGGGCGAAGTCTCCCGCGATCTGGGCGTCTCGGCCTGGTCGTTGGGCGAATGGATCAAAAAGGCCAGGGTCGGCCAGCCTTCCACCCAAGCGGCCATGCTTGCCGCGGAGACTCCCGAGCAGCGCGAGCTGCGCCGCCTCCGCCAGGAAGTCGACTCCCTGCGCCAGCAGCGCGAAATCTTCAAAGCCTTGGGCATCTTGTCGGCCGAGAGGCCCCGCCACGCTGCACGGTGATGGAAACTCTTCACCCCATTCGATGAGCGCGCTGGCCGAGGCGCTCGAGGTGAGCCGGAGCGGCTTTTACGCCCATCGACGCAAGCCGCAGCGAGCGCGCCGCCGGCGCGATGCGCAGCTCACACCCCTGATCGCCGCAAGCTTTGCCCGCAGCCGTCGCACTTAGGGCAGTCCCCGCGTGCTCGCCGATCTCTGCCAGGCCGGCGCACGCTGCGGCAAGAATCGCGTGGCCCGGCTCCTGCGCGCCCAAGGCCTGCGCGCCTCGCCAGAAACGGCGCTTCCGCCCGCGTACGACCGACAGTCGCCACGCCCATCCCATCGCAGAAACTGGCTCGCCAAAGTGCCCGCACCCGATCGTCCCGGGATGGTCTGGCAAAGCGACTTCATCGAAACGCTCGAAGGCTGGCTCTTCCTCGCCTTCACCCTCGACGGCTGCTCCCGGCGCTGCGTCGCCCACCACTGCCGCGCCGACATGCGCGGCGCACTGACCCACCACCACCCTGACCCTAGCCACCCAGCGCCAGCCACCACCGCCCGGCCTGCTTCATCACAGCGACCGCGGCAGCCAATATGCCGCCCAAGACTTGGCGCGGCTCGCCGCCGCCAGTGGCATCACCTTAAGCATGAGCCGCCCCGCCAATCCCTACGACCACGCCTGGGCCGAAAGCTTCGTCGCCACGCTCAAAACCGAGTGCTTCGGGGACTCCATTCCACCCACCCGTGCCGCCCCCGAGTTGATGGCTTTGGATTACATCGAAACCTTCTACAACCGCCGCCGCCGGCACAGCAGCCTCGGCTACAGATCCCCGCTCGACTTCGAAAA
>JBBSLW010000041.1:0-17896 GCA_038233495.1 Chthoniobacterales bacterium
CGACGGCGCCATCATGGTCGTGATCATTCTCTTCCTTTTCCTCCTCAACTTCCGCACCACGCTGATCACGCTGACCGCGATCCCGCTCTCCTTTGTCGTCACGATTCTCTATTTCAAATGGGCCGGAATCACGATCAACACGATGACGTTAGGCGGCCTCGCGGTCGCGATCGGGATGGTGGTGGATGACGCGATCGTCGATGTCGAAAATGTCTTTCGCCGCCTGCGCGAGAACCGGCACGCGCCCGCGCCGCGGCCGGTCCTGCGGGTGATCGCGGACGCTTCCGCGGAAGTGCGGAACTCGATTCTCTTCGCGACGCTGCTCATCATCCTCGTCTTCATTCCGCTCTTCGGCTTGAGCGGGATCGAGGGCCGGCTCTTCGCCCCGATCGGGATCGCCACCATCGTGGCGATGATCGCGTCCTTCGTCGTCTCGCTCACCGTCATCCCGGCACTGAGCTCGTATCTGCTCCCGCGCATGAAGCGAATGAGCAGCGAGAAAGACAGTTGGCTCGTGCGCAAGCTGAAGAACTTCGATCGCGAGTTCGTGCTCAAACACACCCTGCGCCATCCGTATCTCATCATGGGCGTCGCCCTCGTCCTGGTGCTCGGTTCTTTCGCGCTCTACCCGCTGATGGGAAAAGAATTCCTGCCCGACTTCAACGAAGGCACCGCCACGATCAACGTCCTCTCCGCGCCCGGCACTTCGCTCAGCCAATCGAATCGCATCGGCCAGATCGCGGAGAAACTACTCATCTCCGTGCCGGAAGTGATTTCGACCGGCCGCCGCACCGGCCGCGCCGAACTCGATGAACACGCGGAAGGCGTGCACTACACCGAGATCGATGTCGATTTTCGAAAAACCGGCCGCACCCGCGAACAAGTCCTCGAGGATGTGCGCCATAAACTCAGCCAGATCCCGGGCATCGTCTTCAGTGTCGGCCAGCCGATTTCGCATCGGCTTGATCACTTGCTCTCCGGCGTGCGCGCGCAGATCGCGGTCAAAATTTTTGGCGAAAACCTCGATGAACTCCGCGCCGCCGCGGCCGAGGTCGAGGCGCAAATGAAAACCGTCGACGGCATTGTCGACCTGCAGATCGAAAAACAGGTCCTCATGCCGCAGGTCAAAATCACGGTCGATCGTGAGAAGGCGAAACTTTACGGGATCGCAGTGGGCGAATTAAACGAACAACTCGAGGCCGCCCTCAACGGCACAACCGTTGCGCAGGTGCTCGATGGCCAGAAGACCTACGCGGTCTTCGTCCGCGTCGACGAAAAATCGCGCGACAGCGTCGAAGCGATGCGCCAACTCCTCGTTGATACAGGCGTGGACAGCGCCGCCGCCGCCGGCCGGCCCGATGCGCAAACCACCCGCGCCGAAGCGATGCACACCAGCGCGCCGGAAACACAAAAAGTGCCGCTCTCCCTCCTCGCTTCGGTCGTGGAAAGCAAAGGCCCGAACATCATTAACCGCGAAAACGTGCAACGCCGCATCGTCGTGCAGGCCAACGTTTCCGGGCGCGACCTCGGCTCAGTCGTGGCGGAGATCGAACAAAAGATCAACGCCAACGTCCATCTCCCGACCGGATTCTTCATCAGCTACGAAGGCCAGTTCCAAAGCCAGCAGGAAGCGACCCGGCTCATCGGGATTCTTTCCCTCGCCACCCTCGCGATGATGTTCCTCGTCCTCTACTCGCACTTCCGCTCGGCCATGATCGTCGCGCAGATTTTGCTCAACATCCCGCTGGCCTTCATCGGGGGCCTCGTCCTGACCTATTTCATGGTCGGCCAGGTTTCGATCGCCACCCTCGTCGGCCTCATCACCCTGGCCGGGATCGCTTCCCGTAACACCATCATGATGATCTCGCACTACATCCACCTGATGGAGCACGAGGGGGAAAAATTCGACGAGCAAATGATCGTACGCGGCTCGCTCGAGCGGCTCGTCCCCGTGACCATGACCGCGGCGGTCGCTGGCCTCGCTTTGGTGCCGCTCGTCCTTTCCGCGGGCCAGCCCGGGAAGGAAATTCTTTATCCGGTCGCGGTCGTCATCCTCGGCGGATTGCTCAGCTCGACCTTCCTCGACATGGCGGTGACGCCCGCCGTCTTCTACGCCTTCGGGCGCAAGGCGGTGGAAAAATATCTGGCGCGCGGCCACGGCGACCCGCTCGACGAGATCGCCCCGAGCGCCACCACGGAAAGGGCGCTGCCTCTCGCGGAACCGGTCCTGACGAACTGAAAATTTCAGCAAAACACCAACAAACAACCGAAAGAAACCAAATGAAAAAAACAAAGATCATCACCCTCGGCCTGGCGCTCAGCCTGACGATGCTTACCATCCGGACCGCACCAGCCCAGGAAACACACGGCGCGGCCGCCAAGACCGAGATGCAAATTCCGGACACGACCGAAGGCATCATGGCCGAAATCCAAAAGCAGCACGAGGAACTCGATGCCACGGTAAAGAACAAAAAACTCTCCGACGTGCATCGTCACGCCTTCGCAATCCGCGACCTGGCCAAGGCGTTGCCGGCGAAGGCGCCGGCCGACAAACAAACTCGCGTGCAGGGTACGGTGAACAACCTGAGCAAGCTCGCCGAGGATCTCGACACGAGCGGCGACGCCGGCGACCAGGCCAAGACGGAATCGAACCTGAAGAAGTTCGACGCGGTCCTGGCGCAGCTCGAAGGCCAGTTCAAATAACGATCCCTTAAACCGGGGAAGTAGCAGCAACCGCCCGCCAGCCGATCTGGCGGGCGGCCGGGTGGGGCGTCCGTGATTTCGCGCCTAACGAGTTCGCAGCTCTTTCGCGATTACGCGCGGAGCTTCGAACAGATCACCGGCCTCTCACTCGGCCTGCGCGAGGTGGACGACTGGCCGCCTTCCCGGCGTGGGCGCAAATGTCCGACGTTTGCACCCAATCTTTCTTCGCCATCTGACAATGGACAACGTAGGAGCCGGGTTGGGTGGCGGCGAGCTGCTCGGCCTTCTTGCTGAGTTGCGGGTGCCGACATTGCGAAGATCAGTCCCGCGACGACGCACGCGCCAGACGGCCAGGGCAACAGAATTATTGAGGGTTGAGGCGGCGACTCGCGTTCTTCTTTAGTGAGGGGCCGGGAGTTTGCCCTGCCAAAATACATTATGAAAACATCTGTCACCATCCTTCATCCCGCGCGGTCTTTGGGTATCGCCCTGGCCAGCGCTGGTTTATTCACCTTCGCCTCCTGCGCTATGCAAAAGCCTTCCGCCGCCTTGGGATCGACCGGAACGGACGTCATCAATCATCCCGAGCAGCACATCGGCGAGCACGTCACCATTCGTGGTAAAGTAAATAATGTTTACAGCCACGGTTCCTTCACTGTCGGACCGGACGGATTCTTGAAAACGGATCTCCGCGTCCTGGCGCGGGGGCCGGAGAATTCGGTCCCGCGTTTGCACGAGGGCGAGCGGATCTTGATCGAAGGCGTGGTGCGCACCTTTACCCGGCGAGATTTTATGGGCGGTTATTCGACCGGTTTCTACGGCACGGGGCTCGGCTTTTACGGCTATGGGTCCGCCTTGTCGATGACGGGCGGCTTTTACGGGGTGGGAGCGCCGGGATCCTATCCGGGCTATTACTCCGCCTGGGAAGAGCAGCCGATCATCATCGCGCATCGGGTGGAAAAGCTGTAATGCGGCGGCCTGATGAAGCCTTCCAGTTTCGTTAGGGCATTTGGCGCCGGTCTCGCGGCCACAGCGATCATGTCGGGGATGAACGAGCTCGCGCCGACTCTCGGGCTGCCGAAGCTTGATTTCCCGCGGCTCCTCGGTGGCGCCGTGACGCCGAAACCACAGCAGGCGAAGCGGCTCGGCTGGGTCCTGCAGTTCCTGCATGGCGGTCTGCTCGCCTGCGGTTATGCGCTGATTTGGAATTCCAAGCGGGCAAAACCTTCGGCAGCGAGTGGCGGAGTGCTTGGCCTGGCTCATGGCGCCGTTGCCGCCCTCTCGATGCCGCTGATGTTGCGGGTTCATCCGCGCCCACCCGAGATGGAGCTCGATGCGCCGGCCATCGCCGGGATTGTGGGCGGCCACACTCTTTATGGCGCGGTTGTGGGCGCCGTCTATGGCCGCGCGGAGGATGCGGCCGAGTAGGTGCTCTCCGCTGCGAACAGAGCGCCGGGAACGGCGCAAGTGCCGAATACTCTCACACCCAAGGTGCGGGCGCATTACGACCGGCTCTCGTTTTTCTATCGCCGACTTTGGGGTGAGCACATTCATCATGGCTTCTGGGAAAACGGAGAGACGCCGGAAGAAGCGCAGGTCAACCTGACGCGGCGGCTGGCTGAAGTGGCACAGGTGCCCCGCGGCAACCGTGTGCTTGATGTCGGGTGCGGGCTTGGAGGGTCGTCTCTTTGGCTGGCACGCCAGCTCCATTGCTCGGTGATCGGAATCACGATCAGCCCGCGGCAACAGCGCATCGCGCAGCGCAACGCAGAGCGCGCACAGCTCGGCGACCGCGTCCAATTTGCAGTGAACGACGCGAACGCGCTTGCCTTCGCGCCAGCCTCTTTCGATGTCGTCTGGGTGATCGAGTGCAGCGAACATCTCGCGGATAAAGCGGCCTTCCTTGGGAATTGTGCCGACCTCTTGCGCCCGGGCGGCTCGCTCGCGCTCTGCGCCTGGCTTTCCGCCGAACCGGAATCCACCGCGGCCAACCCTTGGCTGGTGGATGAAGTTTGCCGGGCGATGCTCTGCCCATCGCTCGGGAGCATGAGCGATTACAGGCATTGGATAACCTCGGCCGGATTCGAGGAGCAGACGGCCGAGGATATCACTCGGCAGGTGGAACGGACATGGAAGATATGCGAGCGCGCCTTGCGCCGTCCCTGGGTGCGAATGCTTCTGCCATTGATGGGCCGGCAGACACGTGATTTCGTCGCAAGTTTCGGCGCCATCCGACGCGCCTTTGCGGAGAATGCCATGGCCTACGGGATGTTCTCGGCGAGAAAGCCAATCACCTGATCCTGGTGCAATGAGAGCAAGCCTTGGATCGCATCCGGCTGCGCTCGCTTGACCGTCGAAGGCAAAAGATATCTGCAGTGAATCTTTCGCTTTTTTGAGGGATAGCGCGGCAGATTTCGTTTAATCAGTCGTAACATGGGGCCATTCCCCGTGATTGCGTCGAATACTCTAACAAACCTGCTTATGAAAACATTCTTGATCGCTGCCTTCGCATTCCTCTCTTTGATTGCCGCCAGCCCTTCGGTATTCGCGATTGACGATGTCGTTCACGACGTCGTCGATGCCGCCACCGGGCGCCAGCATCATCGTGACTACTACAACTATGACAACCACCGGCGCGGATATTATGGGACTCCGACCTACCGCTATACGCGCACCACGGGGCGGGGAAGCCACCGCCGCCACCACAGCAGGGCGGCAGGATTATTCGACGTAGGTCACGACCAGGGGCACGGTCACGGCCACGATGATCACCACTAGAGAACCGCAGAAAACGAAAACACTCGGATAATTATATGAATCAGAATTCCACGATTTCTCGAAGCGCGCTTTCGCTGGCGCTGGCGGTCGGTCTCTGCACGAGCGCTTTCGCGCAGGACCCGGCAGCGCCACAGGGCACAACGGAGCCAGCCGCCGCGGCCAGTGTCGCGCCGGATTCACCAGACGCATCGTCCGCAAAGACCGACGAGCAGAAGGAGCGCCTGATCTCTCTTGTCCTCTTGCTCAAATCGCCGCGCCAGCCGAGCCACGAGATGATTGCTCACGCGGTCAGCGAGGGCTTGGGCGTGAAAATCGATGAACAGGCCGTCGTCACCAAACCGCCCTATCACCTGGTCAGCGTCGATCGTGACAAGTTCATTATTAATGATATCGACCAGCCGTATTTCGAGCAAAACGAGAAGGTGGCCAGCGAGATCAAGAATCCAAACCTGAGCCGGGCCGTGCGCGAACACCGCGCCTGGATTTCAGTGGACTGGGTGAGCAATGATCAGCAACCCGATCTGCGGGAGATATACCAGATGATCGGTAAAATGGTCGCTCATCTTTCCGGTGACGATACGCTCGCGATTTACAGCCCCGACATGGACCGCTTCGCGCTTTGGGCACCGACGGTGCGTCAGGGTCTGGAAAGCAACGACCCCCTTTCGGTCTTCGAGCCGGCGGGAACCGGCCAGGAGCCTGCGCAAACTTCATCGGCGCCCTCGGCTTCGCCCGGGCGCTAGCGTCCCGGCAGCAGCAGTCTCAGCCTGCGTCTGAACAATGCTGAGGGCCGACGCTCCGTTTTCGCTCATCCGGCTGCGGCCGCGCGATGATGCGATCTACGCAAGCCAGAGCCGCACCGTTCTCGCCGCGGAACGAGATGGATTCATCTGCGACGGACAGGACCACGGACTGTTCGTTCATCAAACGCGGCTACTCTCGCGTTATCGCTGGCTGATCGACGGCCAGCCGCCGCAGCCGGTGGCGCTCTCGAATGTCGAGCAGCATTCGTGGCTCGGGTACTACATCACGCTTGCGCCGGGGATCGATCCCGGCTCGCCCGACAAAGGGAGTGGCGGGATGAGTCCTGTCTCCCAGCAGACATTGGAGCTGCGCCTCTCGCGCTTCGTCGGTAACGGCTTCCACGAGGATGTCGATCTCACCAATTTCACCCAAAAAAGCATCCAGTTCCGGCTCGAGCTGGAGGCCGAGGCCGATTTCGCGGACCTCGTCGAGACGAAGCAGGACAGGCAACAGCAAGGCACACTGGATCGCTCGTGGCAGCAAACGGACGAAGGTCACGAGCTGGTTTTTGATTACGCGGCTGAGCATCATTTCGATGTGCAGGGAAACGAAGGCACGGCCCGAATCCAGCGCGCGCTGGCGTTGCGGATCAAAAATCCCGGAGCCGTGCCCGAATTCATCGAGGGAAAAATTCGCTTTGAAGTGGCGCTCGGTCCGTTGGAAACCTGGCACGCCTGCATCGAGGCTGTGCCCACGATCGAGGACGAGCCATTGCCGTTGCTCTCTGGCTGCCGCTCCTTCGAGACGAGCGACACTGAATTTGACCGGAAGCGCCAGATCTTTCTCGGCGAAGCGACGCGATTCAGCACGGCCGAGAGCGGGACGCTCGCTCCGACGGTTCTTGCCACGGTGGATCAGGCGGTCCGCGATCTGGCGGCGTTGCGCCTTTGCGATCTCGATAAGGACGAGCGGGCGTGGGTTCCCGCGGCCGGGCTGCCCATTTACATCGCCATGTTCGGGCGCGATACGCTCACCGCCGCCTGGCAGGCGGGTCTGATCAGTCCCGATCCGCTGCGGGGCACGCTGGCTGAGCTGGCGCAACGACAAGGGAGCGAACGCAACGATTGGCGCGATGAGATGCCCGGCCGAATGTTGCACGAAGCGCACACCGGCCCGCTCGCCGCGCTGCGCTACAATCCGCGCAGTGGTTCCTATAGCTCGATCACGACTTCCGGCTTTTATCCCGTGGTAGTCGCCGAGTTGTGGCACTGGACCGGCGACAAGGAACTGGTGCGCCCGTTCCTGCAGCCGGCGCTCGATGCCCTTCGAGCCGTGGAAAGGGATTGCGAGCGTTTCGATTCGCCGTTTCACACTTACAAGACGCGCTCTGAGCAGGGCGTGCGCAATCAGGCCTGGAAGGATTCGGATGACGCCATCGTTTACGAGGATGGCTCCGAGGTGCATCCGCCGATCGCGACCTGCGAGGAACAGGGCTTTGTTTATCTGGCGCGGCTTAATCTGGCCGAAGTGCTTTGGTGGCTGGATGAAAAGGATGAGTCGAAGCGGCTCTACCGCGAGGCAGGCGAACTGAAGAAGCGTTTCAACGACTCTTTCTGGATGGAAGACCGCGGCTTTTACGCAATGGGACTCGACGGCGCCGGGCGCCAGATTCGCTCGATCGGATCCAACCCCGGCCATTGTCTCGCTACCGGGATTGTCGAGCACGATCTGGCCCAGCGCACGGCGGATCGCCTCGTCGCGCCCGATCTTTTCTCCGGCTGGGGCATCCGCACCTTGTCGGCTGAGCATCCCGCTTATAATCCCTACAGCTATCACCGCGGCTCGGTCTGGCCGGTCGAGCAAGGCACCTTCGCGCTCGGCTTTATGCGCTACGGGCTCCACGATCACGTCGAGAAAATCTGCCGTGCGCAGTTCGAAGCGGCGGCGCTTTTCCAGCATCATCGTCTGCCGGAACTTTTCTCCGGACACGTCCGCGACGCCGTGCATCCTTTCCCAGCTTTCTATCCCCAGGCGAATTCGCCGCAGGCCTGGTCCGCCACCTGCACCTTCTCGATGTTGCAGGCGCTGCTCGGGATTTATCCCTACGCGCCGCTCCGGATGCTGCTGCTCGACCCGCATCTGCCGGAGTGGCTGCCGGAAATTACCCTGAGCAATCTGCGGGTGGGCGACGCTGCGGCCACGATCCGGTTCTATCGGAAATCGAGCGGCGCCAGCAGCTATGAAGTGCTCGATAAACGCGGCAGCCTGCACGTCCTGCGCCAGCCAAGCCCATGGTCGCTCACCGCCACCTTGCCAGAGCGTTTGATCGATGGGCTCGCCAGCCTGTTGCCGGGAAAATAGGCCGGCCTCTTTTTGGCAAAACTATTTCGGTCTGGCGAGACGATTTCTGGACGGAAGGCGGCCTCAGGGATAGGCTTCTTCTCACCCGGATCATGACAGATTGCGAAGCTGATTTATCCGACATTCGAGCCCTGCAAGCGGGGGACGAGCGTGCGCTCGATCGTCTCATGGCGCGGCATAAGCATCCGCTCTATCGCTTCATCTGTGGTCAGGTGCGCGACGCGGAGGATGCGCAGGAGATCCTGGCCGACACCTTTGTGCGCGTCTATCAGAAGCGGGATCAGTTTTTTCCGACCGGCCGATTTTCCTCGTGGCTCTACCGGATCGCGCTCAACCTCTGCCGCGACTGTTGCCGAAAACGGCTGCGGTCCGCGCTGGGTTTGGCCTTCTCTCTTGAACTCTTCTCCAACGGTGAATCCATCTCGACTCTGCCCGACAGCCGGCCCGACCCGATGGGCAACGCCGCCAGCCGCGAGGCCATCGAGCAGCTGGAAGAATTAATCGGCGCACTTCCCAGCAAACTGAAGACGGCATTTGTCCTCCACCTGGTCGAGCAACGGCCGCAGGCGGAATGCGCGGAATTGCTCGGTGTCTCGGTCAAGACAGTGGAGACCCGCGTCTATCGCGCCCGCCGGATGCTCTGCGCAAATCTGGAGCGAAGGGAGCGGAGTGAGCATCTGCTGAGCACGACCCTGGCGGCCCCGGCCCGCTGACTGGCTATTTCCTTTCGATCGAATCCGCGCAAAGATCGAGCAGACGCCGGTATTGCTCAGGAGTGAGATATGGCTTCATCGCGAAGACATGCTCTAGCGTCAGTCTTTGCAGCTCCGCCTGGGCGCGGGTGATTTCATCGACGGCCGTCGCTACCTCCGCGGAATAGCCTTGATCGCGCCGGAGGCTTCGGGCGAGCCGGTCATCCGCCTGGGCAATTTTCGATTCCACTTGTTCCCAACGTTTCTCGTACTCCTGCTCCAGGGGGGCGAGAGCGCCGAGCTGTTCGCGGCTCAGCTGCAGTTGCTCGTGGACGGAATAGTGCCGTCCGACCAATCCAAGCCGATGGGTCCCGGCGAGGAAACAACTGGTCAGCCACGCAGCGAGGACAGCGACGGCTGCCACGACAAGCAACTGCCAAAGGAGGCGCCGCGTCGTGCTCATTCCCCTCCCGGCCCAGCTCCCAGGCGGGTGGAAGGAAGAACCGGGGCGTGAACCGAAAAGAGGCGCGAATCGAACTCGCTCGCCTTGCTCTCCCTCTCACTCAGGCCACGAATCCCCCACGGGATAAAGAAGCCTAAAATTGCCGCCAGGAGCAGACTGCTGCGGAAGAGGCCGGCCGAAAGATGAAGAAAATCCATCCCCGCAGCCTGCTCCTGCAAGCGGATGCGGCGCCACACTTCCGCTTCGACTCCTCCGGGCGCGCTCAGCGAGCGCGATGACCTTCGGAGCTGGCGAAGCTGATGATCGAAATCCGGTCCCATGATTCAAATTGATAACGAAATCTGACGGCACAATCCCTCATCTTCTTCACACGCAGAAATCTTTACCAGCGGGATTTCCCAGGGATTGGGCGCTGTCGTTTTCGCAAAAAAATGTGAGGGATTCAACCGCCAGCAGCCGTTTCAGAAAGGACAACGCGATCATCTCCATGAAAAACCACGCCGCCGCCATTCGTGTCCCCTCGACCTCTCCTATCATTGTCAGGGTCCTCCTCGGCTTCGCCCTCCTGTTCCCGATGACTGCGCGGGCGCAGCACGAACACGAAGGGAGCGGCCCGTGGATCGATTTCTCGCAGTATGGCTTCGATGGGCTGACCCAGATGATCAACACCCACCCCGCCTTTGTCCATTTCCCCATTGCACTTCTTCCGGCCATCCTGATTTTCTACTGCCTCGGCACCTGGCTGAAATGGCCCTCTCTTCTGATCGCGGGACGCGCCACGCTTTACCTCGCGTTTTTCTTCCTCATTATCGTGGTCTACACCGGTTTGAGCGCTCGCAGCGCGCCCAGTAATGAAGCGATCGAGAAAATCATGCAGACGCACAAGAACACCGGCTTCGTCATCATGGGAATCGTGACCCTGCTCACCATTTGGAGTTTTTGGACCGTCAATGAACCGGCTGCGCCCGCGGTTGAAGGGCCACTGCGCTTCTCGCACAAGCCGGTCGGCAATTGGGCCTATCTGCTCGTTGTGGCGCTGGCGACCTATCTCGTAATGCAGAACGCCGACTTAGGCGGCAAGATGGTTTACGTGCATGGCGCGGCGGTCAAGCCGATGGTTCCTTTGATCAAGGCCTCCAAAGGGGAGGGCCCTCCGCAGTTGCCTTTGACTTCGCCGACCCCATTCCCCGCTGCGACCCCTTGATTCCGCCATTTGATGAACCAAAAAACAAAGAACCTGATGAAAACAACCACCTTCGCCAGCCTCGTCTGCGCACTTGCGATCACGACTCCTTGTTTGATCGCACAAGACAATCATATCGCCGGCCGAGAAATCCTGAAGCGCACGGGCGAACCAGACTACGCCGAAGTGCAGGATAACGACGCAGCCATGTCTCAGGCCGTGCAGAAAGCGCGTAAGACTCTCGGTAAGTTCATCGAGGCCGTGCGTTCGCCCCAAGCCGGGCAAACCCGCTTCGCGGTCAAGCGCCCCTTCGTCCAAGGGGACACGGTCGAACACATCTGGCTGCGCGACGTGACTTATGATGGAAAGGCTTTCCACGGGATCGTCGACAACCAGCCCGATAAGATCAGCAGCGTCCATCTTGACGAGAAGACGACGGCTGCGCCTGGAGAGATTTCCGACTGGATGTATGTCCAGAACGGCCGATTGGTCGGCGGCTACACTGTCCGGGCGCTTTGCCGTAACCTTTCCTCAGCCGGGAAACGGCAGTTTTGTGCAGAGGCCGGCATCCAAATTGACGATAACGAACGCTAACCAGCCATGAATACAAATACACCTGTCTCACCAAAGCGCAGCGCAGGTAGAAGAAGCGGGAAACTCGGCGTTTTCCCCGCACTTCTGCTAAGCCTTGGCGTGCTTCTTTTCCTCACCGGCTGTCCAGTGGGGATCGGCGTTAATGAAGGCTATTACTCGGGCTACGGTTACGGCGCGAGCCACTACGGCGGCTATGGGTATGGTGGCGGTTACTATCCCGGCGGCTTTTCGATCGGCGGGCTTGGTTATGGCCATCATTACGGCGGACATCACTTTATCGGTCACCGTGGGTTTGGTCACCATGGGTTTTGAGGTCACTGGTCGGTCTGACCGGCACCCTCTCGACTCGTCTCCCTCCCTCCCTGTGCGCCAGACGCGGGGGGTGCGTTCCGGCCCTGCCTTAGCGTCGACCCCGGTTTTGTTATTCGCCGGTTAAGTCATGGTAAACACGTTCGATCCTGTCACGCGCCGCCGTTTTCACCACCGCGGCGGCGGGCCTTCTTCCCGCGCCCAAAAGTGCGCGCCACTGTTATCAACGGCTCCGTGCCGGGACCGCTCGTGCATTTGTGCGAAGGCGATCACGTCAAACTTTTCGTGACCAATCGGATGATCCCAGCGCCTCGTTGTCCAGCCGCGTCTCGAGACCGATATCGCCGGGCAGGATGCCCGCGAATACAAAATCGGCGCCGGCTTTACCAAAATCGAACTCGGAGTCCGGCTGCGCTACGAGATCACCCGGAAGTTTGGCCTTTACATCGGCGTGAGTTGGGAAAGCGCCCTTGGCGAATCGGCCCAGCTCATCCGCGACGATGGGGGCGATCCGCGCTCGCTTTCCTTCGTTGCCGCGGTTCGCTTTTGGTTTTGAAGATTCGGCGAGCGAGGGCTGTTCTCATGCCTTGTCCCAGCAGACAGCAGGAGGTGAAGGCGTTTCTTCTACATCGTGCTCCGGGACCGCTCGCGAAGTAATTGTGTGCGCATGTCTCCGGAAAATCCTTCGCGCTGGCCGGCGCGCCTGACCATCGCCGGTCTTGTCCTGCTCGGGCTGGGCATCTCCAGTTATCTCGCCGCTTACCAGCTCGGTTTCATCGCCCACGTTTGGGAGCCTTTCTTCGGCCAAGGGAGCGAGCGCGTTCTGCATTCATTCCTCTCCCGGCTCCTGCCCGTGCCCGATGCGGCCCTCGGCGCTGGTGGTTACAGCTTGGAACTGATCGTGGCGCTGCTCGGTGGCGCAGATCGCTGGCGCGCCTCGCCCAAGCTGGTCCTTTTCTACGGGGCAATCGTTGCTGCCCTCGCCCTGACCGGAATCGGTCTCACCGCCGTGCAGCTATTTGTCCTCCACGCCGCCTGCACGCTCTGCCTCACCTCGGCCGCGCTTTCTCTGCTCATCGCCTGGCTGGCACGGGACGAAGTTCTTGCCGGTTGGAACGCCTATCGCCACTCCGCAGGCTCACCACTTTATGAAAAATAAAAAACATCAGGAAGTTGTCGTCATCACCGGCGCATCGGCCGGAGTCGGCCGCGCCACCGTCCGCGCCTTTGCCCGGCGAGGCGCTCGGATTGGATTACTCGCCCGCGGCCGGGCCGGGCTGGAGGGTGCCCGCGCGGACGTGGAACGCCTCGGCGGCGAAGCGCTTGTCCTCCCAACCGACGTATCCGATCCCGATGCCGTCGAAGCGGCCGCGGCCGCAGTCGAGGAGAAATTCGGGCCGATCGACGTCTGGGTGAATGACGCCATGACCTCCGTTTTTTCACCTGTGAAAGAGATGACGGGCGCAGACTTCAAACGCGTCACGGAAGTCACCTATCTCGGAGTTGTCTATGGCACTTTGGCGGCCTTGAAACGCATGCTGCCGCGCGATCACGGCTCGATCGTGCAAGTCGGCTCCGCCCTCGCTTATCGCGGCATCCCGCTCCAGGCCGCCTATTGCGCTTCGAAGCACGCCATCCAGGGTTTTTGCGATTCGCTGCGCTGCGAATTGCTGCACGATAAAAGCAAAGTGCGCGTCGTCATGGTGCAGATGCCGGCCTTGAACACGCCGCAATTTGGCTGGGTGAAGAGCCGGCTCCCGCAGAAAGCGCAGCCCGTTCCGCCCATCTTCGAGCCGGAAGTGGCGGCCGACGCGATCGTCTATGCCGCGCACAGCGATCGGCGGGAAGTTTACGTCGGGCTCTCCGCGGTCGAGGCGATCGTGGGAAATAAGATCGCGCCCGGTCTGCTCGATCATTATCTCGGCGCGAAGGGATTCAAATCGCAACAGACCGGCGAGCCCGAAGATCCGAACCGGCTCGATAATCTCTACCAGCCACTCGATCAGGATCGCGACCACGGCGCGCGCGGCAGTTTCAGCGACCGTTCCAGCGGCTGGAGTGCGCAACTTTGGGCGAATAAGAATCGCGGCTGGCTCGCCCTCGGCGGTCTCGCTCTGCTCGGCGCGCTCGCCGCCGGTTGGTGGGAAGAGAGACGTTGAATCGGCGGCCAAAAAACTTCTGATTTATCGCGCCGTCGTCCTCGAGCGCGCCATTGCCCTACCCAAAGCCGAAGCGAGAAAATAATTTCCGAGGGGTTCGCCATCTTGGGGCCGTTCTTAGAGAGCAGAGACCACTAACTATGAAGATCGGCAAAAAACAATGGGCGATCGCGGAGGGCTGGATCCCCTCGTGGAGTCACGGGCCCGAGCCGGAAATGCTGAGCCATGAGACGGCCTGCATTCTCAATCCGAACGACACCGAGGCGCACGTCGAGATCACGATTTACTACACCGATCGCGATCCGGTTGGCCCATATAAAATCACTGTGCCCGCGCGACGCACGAAGCATGTACGCTTCAACGATCTGAACGATCCGGAGCCAATCCCGAAAGCGACGAACTACGCCAGCACGATCGATTCCGATGTGCCGATTGTTGTCCAGCACACGCGCCTCGATTCCCGGCAATCAGAGAACGCGCTCCTCAGCACGATGGCATATCCGGCCGGCTAAACTCCGCACTTCCAACTCATATTTTAATATGTCTGACACGGTAGCTGACTTCTTAATCAAACGAATCAACCAATGGGGCCTGAAACGGATCTACGGATTTCCCGGCGACGGCATTAACGGCATCATCGGTGCGATCGATCGCGCGGGCGACCGGGTCGAATACATCCAAACGCGGCACGAGGAATTGGCCGCCTTCATGGCCTGCGCGCACGCCAAATTTACCGGCGAAGTCGGCGTCTGCCTCGCCACTTCCGGGCCGGGCGCGATTCATCTTTTGAATGGCCTTTACGACGCGAAAATGGATCACCAACCGGTCGTCGCGATCGTCGGGCAGCAGGCGCGGTCTGCGCTCGGTGGCAGCTATCAGCAGGAGGTCGATCTCATCTCGCTTTTCAAGGATGTGGCCCACGAATATGTCCACATGGCCACGACCCCGGCGCAGGTGCGCCACCTGGTCGATCGCGCCATCCGCATCGCGATCGCGGAGCGGACCGTGACCTGCATCATTTTCCCTAACGACCTCCAGGAACTCGAAGCGGTGGAGACGCCGCCGCGGAAACACGGCACGGTCCATTCCGGGCTCGGCTACTCAGCGCCGCGCGTCATTCCGCGCGACGAAGATTTGCGCCGCGCGGCCGAGATACTCAATGCCGGCAAGAAAGTTGCGATGCTGGTCGGAGCAGGCGCGCTCCAGGCGACCGATGAAGTGATGGAAGTGGCCGAGCTGCTCGGCGCGGGCGTGGCCAAGGCATTGTTAGGCAAAGCTGTCCTGCCTGACGCGCTGCCCTACTGCACCGGCCCGATTGGTTTGTTAGGCAGCAAGCCGAGCTGGGACATGATGACTGATTGCGACACCCTTCTCATGGTCGGCTCCAGTTTTCCCTACTCGGAATTCCTGCCCGAGGAAGGCCAGGCGCGCGGCGTCCAGATCGAGATCGATCCGAAGATGGTCAGCATCCGTTATCCGATGGAGGTGAACCTGATCGGCGACAGCGCGGAGACCTTGCGCGCGCTCATCCCGCTCCTCGAGCGCAAGGAGGATCGCTCCTGGCGCGAGACGATCGAGAGCAACATCAAGGATTGGTGGGAAGTGCTGGAAGCGCGTGCCATGAACAGCGCCAACCCGATCAATCCGCAGCGAGTCTTTTGGGAGCTTTCGCCGCGACTGCCCGACAATTGCATTCTTGCTTCCGATTCCGGTTCCTCCGCCAACTGGTTCGCGCGCGACCTCAAAGTGCGGCGCGGCATGATGGCTTCGCTCTCGGGAAATCTCGCCACCATGGGGCCGGGCGTGCCGTATTCGGTGGCGGCGAAGTTTGCCTGGCCGGATCGGCCGGTCATCGCGCTGGTCGGCGACGGCGCGATGCTCATGAACGGCATCAACTGTCTGATCACGATCGCCGATTACTGGAAGGAATGGAGCGACCCGCGCCTTATCATCATGGTGCTAAAAAATCGCGACCTTAATCAAGTGACCTGGGAGCAACGGATCATGGCTGGCGATCCAAAATATGTTGTTTCCCAGACCGTGCCCGACTTCGCCTTCGCGCGTTACGCCGAGTTGCTCGGCCTTATCGGAATCTGCGTGGAAAAACCGGAAGATGTCGGCCCGGCCTGGGATCGCGCGCTGGCCGCGGATCGCCCGGTGGTTTACGAAGCGTTGACCGATCCGGAAGTGCCGACCCTTCCGCCGCACATCACTTTCAAAGAAGCGAAGAACTTCGTGAAATCGATGATCGAAGGCGATCCCGATGCGGGCGGGATGATCCGCGGCGCCTTCAAAGACGCGGTCGAAAGCTTCATCCCGCACAAGGAGTGAGCGGGGTGATCTCCACCGCCATCGAAAAGCTCGAGGTCTCGGCTTTCAAGATCCCGACCGACCAACCGGAATCCGACGGGACGATCGAATGGGACAGCACCACCATCGTCATCGTGGAAGCGGAAGCCGGCGGAAAGCGTTCGTTAGGCTACAGCTACGCCGACGAAGCAACTGCGCATTTGATCGAGTCGAAGTTGAAAGATGTCGTCGTCGGGATGGAAGCTATGTCGCCGAACGCTGCTTTCGTCGCGCTCGTGCATTCCATCCGCAATCTCGGTCGCCCCGGCATTTGCTCGATGGCGATCTCGGCGATCGACACCGCGCTCTGGGATTTGCAGGCAAGGCTGCTCGACATCCCGCTCGTTAGGCTATTCGGACAGGTCCGCGAGACGATGCCACTCTACGGGAGCGGCGGTTTCACTTCCTATACGAACGAGAAGTTGCAGGAACAACTCGGCGGTTGGGTGGAGGAAGGCATCCCCCGGGTAAAAATGAAAGTTGGCCGCGATCCGGAGGCCGACCCCAAACGTGTCGCCGCCGCCCGTGAAGCGATTGGCGACGCCGCGGAATTATTTATCGACGCGAATGGCGGCTACAGCCGTAAGGAGGCGCTCGAATTGAGCTACGTCTTTTCCGAGATGGACGTGAGCTGGTTCGAAGAACCGGTTTCCTCGGACGACCTTTCCGGGCTTCGTCTCATGCGTGACGATGGGCCGCCCGGGATGGACATCGCGGCGGGCGAGTACGGCTACGACGTCACTTATTTTCACCGCATGCTTGCGGCCGGCGCGGTGGACGTGCTCCAGGCGGATGCGACGCGCTGCGGCGGCTACACCGGTTTCTTCCAGGCGGCTGTGCTCTGCGAAGCGCATCATCTCCCGCTCTCCTCGCACTGCGCGCCAGCCTTGCACATTCCCGTTGGCTGTTCCGCGCGACCGTTCCGCCACGCGGAATACTTCCACGATCATGCGCGGATCGAAGCGATGCTCTTCGACGGCGTCCCACAGCCTGACGGAGGTGCGCTCCGGCCCGATCTCTCGCGTCCCGGCAATGGCCTGACGATGAAACGAAAGGACGCAGAGAAATTCGCCGTATGAGGTCGCAGCATCCCCGATCGGCGCCACTCGGTCCTTCTCTCTCGATTTAAATGAAGGCCCTGACGAAAAGCATCTTCAACCTCGGTTCCCAGCGGGCGAACGGGGACTATCCGGACAACCTCAAGTTCCTGCCCGCGAAGATTGCCCGCGAAGCGCGCATCGCAGAGGCACACATTCGCACCGGCCGCTTTCAGCGCAGCTTGTCCCTGCTCGCCGGCTTCTCGAGTCTTCTCTCCACCTTGGAAGTGGCCTATCAACATTATCGTGGGAGCTATGGGCAACGCATCATGTATACGCCGGTTGCGCTCGGGAGCGCCTTGACCGTCGCGGGCGTTTGGGGTGCGCTCAGCCGGCGCGCGGCGGAGACCGTCCTGCGCTGGACCTCGGCGGTCACGCTGCTCGACGGGTTGGTCGGATTCATTTTTCATCTCCGCGGAATTCAGCGCAAACCCGGCGGCTGGCGCCTGCCGATCACGAACATC
>JBBSLW010000042.1:0-17841 GCA_038233495.1 Chthoniobacterales bacterium
ATGGCGGCGGTCAAATGGCTGCAGCGCATCATCGTCACGACCGAGCCTTATCTCGGCTATTACCAGACGGTCGATTACGCCTTTTGGCAGCAGGACGCCGCCGGCGTGGCGCTTGTTCCGATCACCGAGATGCAGGTGAAAGCCTCCATTGCCCGGCCCGGGATGAACGAAGTGGTCGCGGCTGGAAGCGATTACAAGGTCGCGGGCGCGGCCTGGACTGCCGATGCGGAAGTGGTGAAAGTCGAGCTGAGCACAGACGGCGGGGAATCCTGGAGCGAAGCGACCTTTCAGGGAGAGCATGTGCCCGACAGCTGGCGGCTCTGGGAATTCTCTTGGAAAACCCCGTCGGAAGCGGGCCCGCGCACGCTGCTCATTAGGGCGACCGATTCCCGTGGTCGCACCCAGCCGATGGAGCGCGATCCGAATCGCGGGACCTACGAGATCAATCACTGCCTCCCGATCGAGGTCGAGATCCGTTAGGCGAGTTCGCGCTCGTCGAGATGCGCCCACTCGAGCTCAACCCGCTGTTTGCGGGCGAAGCGATCGTGAAAAAAGAGCTCCTTGTGCCGGCAGCCGTGCTCGTGCACGAGGCGCGTCACTTTTACGTCGAAGCAGCAGTATTCGGCAACCTCGACGAAGCGGCCTTCCCGCCACCACTTGATGGCATCGAGGCTCAGCGCCGTTTTCCCCACGCCGAGGGTGGCCTGCGCAATCGCGTCGAGTCCGAGCCGATGTCCCAGCTTTGCCTCCATCTCGACCATCAGATCGACCGTCGGGAGCTGGTGCGCGAGATCGAGCACGGTGTAACCCATCAGGACGTGATAATCGAAATTGATCACATTGAACCCGTCGACGAGATCGGCCGCGCGCAGTTGCTCGATCAGGTCGTGGACGCCGGATTCGTGGAAGATCCGGTAACGGCCGGTGCGGGTGCTGTAAGTCACGCCGATCGACATCTGCATGTTGCCCTTGCGATCCCAGCCGCCGGCATCGTTGGCGGTGCGTTGGGTTTCGAGATCGAAATAAACGATGTCGCGCGCCATCGTCCTACTTCAACTCGAAATCGCCGCAGTCGAAAGCAATCATTTGCTCGAGATTCGAGACTCGGAACTGCTCCACGACCGCGCCATCGTCCTGGAAAATATCAAGTGTGCCGTCGTTAGGCCGGTTGAGTAGTGTACGGATCAGATTCCCGGTGTCGCTGATCGTGCGGAGCGGGAGGCCATCCGCCGTTTCCAGGTAACTGCCATCCTCGTCCGCCCCGACGGCCAGCTCGACTTTGCCCGGGGCGTCGTTTTGCAGTGGGTCGGGCCGCAATTTTTGCGTGATCCTGACCGGCGGCGCCGGCGACGTGGCGGAGACCGCGACGGGCTTTCCATCCTTCAGGCCGAAGTTTTGATGCGGGATGATTTTTTTGTCGAAGAGACTTTTCCAATCGGAGACCGGGCCGTCCGCCCCGCCTGCTGACGTCCGGACCAGCGCCAGCCCGCGGAAGCGCTGAAAGATCGGTTTCTGCTCGAGCACGAAAATTTGCTCCGCTGTGGTCGAGGCCTCGATGCATTCCGGTTGCGCGTCGCCGGGCAGATATTCGAGCCGGCGCAGGACATCCCGGTTCGGTGCGATTTGGCGGACCTGACGCGGGCCGTTCGATTCGAGAGAATCGATGAACCAGATCGTGCCTTCCCGGCCTTCCGCGCAGTCCACGACATTCGGGAAAGTCGGGATGTGTTTGCAGTGCACGCCCGAGAGCGCGTCGGTGTCGCTCAGAATCGCGCCCGTCGTTTGGTCGCAAACGAAAGCCGTCTTCTCGTCGCCCGGCAGGTCCGCGTTCAGCACGAGCTGGCCGCTTGCCATCCAGAGCTGAGTGATCCGCAGCAGATGCGGCGACTGATCGTCCGTCACCCAGTCGTTGAAAAAATAGTCGACGCCTTCCACTTTCAGGTCGCCCACGACGTAGCCGCGCGCGTGATACTTTCCGTCGGGCAACGGGTTGCCGCCGTCGTCGGCGCCATCCCATTCCGTCTCGAGCGCGTCGTGACCGGCGGTGAAATCGGTGACCGCGTCTTCGCGATGCAGGACACGGACCAGTTTCCCGGCCGCATCATAAATCCCGAGGCTGATGGTTCCATCGAGCGGTGGGAGGGCGAAGCGAAGCGGAACTTTTTTCGGCGGCGCGGGCACGGACGCGGGAGCGGGCGTCGGCGAAGGCGATGGTGACTGGAGGACTGCGACAGCGGGAGTCGAAACGGGCGCGGTGGATGGTGCGGGCGTGGGAGGTTCTTGCGCGCCGGCGACCGCGAGGCCAAGAAAGAAAGACAGAATGGCGATGCGCATGTCGTGGTCAGCTAGAGGTAATATCGCCAGTTCAGGTTGTGGAAGAGGTTAGCGCGCTCTTCGCATTCGCCAAGCAAATCGAGATCGATCGCCCCTGAGCACAGCTGATCGTGGAGCCGGTTGAAGCGCAGGAGATGATCTTTCGTGCGCTGCGTCGCGTACTCCGGCGCGCTTTTCGTTTTGATCAGGAACGCCCAATCGCTTGCCTGCGCGAGGAGCAACTCGCGCGCGGCCTGGCGCAGGGCGCGCTCGAGCGTCGGGTCCGTCGTGGCCTGATGGCGGCGGGCGATCTCGGTCATGCGGCGAGTGGCGGCGTGGAGATGCGGATAAATCCAGGCGTTGCTTTCATCGAGCCAGACGCTGCTGAACCCATGCTCGCCCCAGCTCGATGGATTTGGTCTAACGACCTGCTGCGACGGATGCGCGGCGAGGAATTCGGCGGGCGTGGCGAGCTGGAATTCCCCCGGCGCGGCCGCGGCGCGGCGCAGGAAACTTTCCAGAAAACGCGGCCCTTCAAACCACCAGTGCCCGAAAAGCTCGGCGTCGAATGGACTCACAACGACCGGATGAAAGTCGAGCGCCCCGAGCTCGTGAAAACGGGCGCGGCGTTTCTCGAAAAAATCGCCGGCATGCTCGTCGGCCGCAGCCAGGGCCCAGGCGCGATCGTAGATTTCCTTCTCCCCGTCGCGCGCGCTGACCCGGTGATACTTGATCCCGCTGAACTTGCGCACCCCGGCCGGGCGCAGGAACGGCGCCAGCTCCGCCTCGGAGCGATCGAACCCGATGTCGCGATAGAAATCGCGGTAAACCGGGTCGCCCGGATAGCCGCTCTCGGCGCTCCAGCCTTCGCGGTTCGATGCGCGATCGCGCGCGAAAGCGGCCGGGCCGGCCGGGGTGAAACAGGGAGCAAAAATGGCATGTTGCGGCCGCGGCTGCGCGAACATGAGGCCGTGGGTATCGAGCACGAACCAGCGGATGTTTGCCTCCTGCAGGAGCGCGTCGAGCCCATGGTGATAACCGCATTCCGGGAGCCAGAAACCGCGCGGCTCGCGCCGGAACATTTCGCGATAGCTGTCGCAACCGATCCGGATCTGGGCGCGTTGCGCCTCGGGGAAATCCTGGAGGAGCGGTAGGAACGCGTGGGTCGCGGCGCAGGCGATGATCTCGAGGCAGCCGGCCTCCTGCAATTCGCGAAACGCCCTAACGAGATCGCGCTCCAGCGTTTCCTCGTAATAGTTCCGTGTGGCGGCGAAGGAGTCGGCGTAAAATTGCGAAAGCGCGAGAAGCTGGGCGTGCTCGCGATGCCGCTCGATCTCCTGGCGGGCAAGACCGAGCAGGCGATCAAGATGGCGCAGGTAACGTTCCTGGAGAAGCTCGTCGCGCAGCATCGCGCAGAGCGTGGGGGTGAGGGAAATCGTGAGCCGGAAGTCGACGCCTTCGTCGACCAACCGCCGCATCATGCGGAGAAGCGGGAGATAGGTTTCGGTGATCGCCTCGAAGAGCCAGTCTTCCTCGAGAAAATCCTCGTGTTCCGGATGCCGGACGAACGGGAGGTGGGCGTGAAGGATTAAGGCGAAGGAGCCAGCGGCCATTGCTGATTTATGATTTTTGAATGCTGATTGGGAAGAAAGAGCGGCGCAATGGTGCGGCCCGTAAATCACCAATCAGCAATCAGCAATCAGCAATCAGCAATTCCTCAGAGCGTGCGGCAGAACTCTTGAAAGCGGTCGAGTCCCTTTTTGATCACGTCGATGCTCGTGGCGTAGCTCAGGCGAATCGTGCGATCGTCGCCGAAAGCCGCGCCCGGGATGACCGCGACGTTCGCTTTGCTGAGCAAACGATCGGCGAAATTCGTCGAGCTGAGGCCGAGCTGGCTGATGTTGACCAAAACGTAAAACGCGCCCTGCGGCTTGACCGCAGTGATGTTCGCGATCTTTGAGATGCGGTCATACATGTAATTGCGCCGCATATCGAACTCGTCATGCATGTCGGAGAGCGGCTGCTGGTCGCCCTTGAGCGCGGCGACCGCGCCTTTCTGCGCGAAGGAGCAGGGATTCGAAGTGCTGTGGCTCTGGATGGAATCGACCGCTTTCGCGATCGCTTCCGGCGCGCCCATGTAGCCGAGCCGCCAGCCCGTCATCGCATACGATTTGCTGAAACCGTTGACCGTGATGGTGAGGTCGTCGGCCTTTTTCGAGAGCGACGCGATGCTGACGTGTTTCACGCCGTCGTAGATGAGCTTCTCGTAGATTTCGTCGGAAAGAATGTAGATGTCTTCTTCCGCCGCGACCTCGACGATGGCCTCGAGTTCCTCGCGGCTGTAGACCGAACCGCTCGGGTTGCCCGGGCTGTTCATGATCACCATTTTCGTCCGCGGAGTCATCGCGTTTTCAAATTCCTCGGCGGTCATTTTCCAGCCGTTGCGCTCGCTCGTTTGCACGATGACCGGCTCGGCGCCGGCGAGGCGGACCATGTCGGGGTAGCTGACCCAGTAGGGTGAAGGGATGATGACTTCGTCGCCCGCTTCGCAGGTCGCGAGGATGGCGTTGTAACAGGAATGCTTGGCGCCGTTGCTCACGATCACCTGGCTCGGGCGATACTCGATCCCGTTATCGGCCGCGAACTTATCCGCGATCGCCTGGCGCAGTTCCGGTAAGCCGGAGCTGGGAGTGTATTTCGTGAAACCGCCCTCGAGCGCCGCGATCGCGGCCGCCTTGATGTGCTCGGGCGTGTCAAAGTCGGGCTCGCCCGCGCCGAAGCCGCAGATGTCGATGCCTTCCGCCTTCATCGCCTTCGCTTTGCTGTCGATCGAAAGGGTGAGCGAGGGAGTGAGTTGAGATGCGCGCGTTGAAATTTCCATGGTCAGAGTGTTCAAAATATTTTTGGGAAAAAAGGGGAGCGCAAGCTAGGGGCGCGCGTAGAATTTTTCAATCAAAGGTTTGAGGTTGTTCTCGCGCACCTGCACGATTTCCATCTCGCGCTTCGCATTCTCCGCCGAATCCGACGCATGCGCGGCGTTGACCATGATCGTCTGCCCAAATTCCTTTCGAATCGAACCTGGCGGGGCCTTACTCGGGTCGGTCGGCCCGAGCACGTCACGGATTTTGCGGACGGCGTCTTCGCCCTGGTATACGATCGCGATGCACTTCTCGCTTCCGGGCGCGAGCCGCTGCTCGTCACTCGTCGCGCTTGGGCGGCCACCGGACATGAATTCGACGATGTCTTCCCAGGCCTCGCGGCCTTTCTCGGCCCCGAGTTTGTCCCGCAACACGGCCAGGACCGGGCCGTAAAATTCTTCCGCCTGGCCCACACTCATCCGATGGACTTTGAACCCGATGATGTAGAGCCCGGTGCGCGAGAAAACTTCGATCACGCCGCCCGGCCGAATGTTGGGAAACTTGAAGTTGTCGGGCTTGATCAGGACGAGTGATTTCTCGACTTTCGCGCCGGCCGGATAGGTCATGACATCATCGAGGATGCCGCCGTCGCTATCGGAAAATTCGGCCCAAAGCTTCAGGTTGTACTCGACCGACTCGGCGTCGAGGGAAGCGAGCACGCCGGGCTCGAAATAGGTCACCTTGCCGCTCTCGTCGGTGATGTAATCGCCGTAGGTGTCGCGGATCGTCTCGCCGCTTGTCCGCTCGTGGACGATGTGGCCGACGACGTCTCGGATTTTTTCGATCGCGTCCTGGCCGCGGAAGACGAGGAGCAAAACCCGGGCGCGCTGCCCTTGCTGCTCGCCGGTGAAATTTTTCAAAACGTAATCGCGAATCATCTCCTGGGTCGCGCGATGGCGCGGATCGTTCGAGGAAACAATCGTCTCGGTGTAGCGCCGGACGAGTTCTTCGCCGGGCGCGAACATGCGCCCGCCTACGAGGTCGAGTCCGGTGCGCGAGATGAGCCGTGAAACGATGCCGCCGGTGCGCGATTTGCGCATCGAGTGCGGGGTGACAATGACGTAGGAGAGGTCTTCAGCCTGCATAAATGGAAATCCTGAGCGGCTGGACGAATTGGGCCGCGGAGTGCAGGCAATCGGGTCGCTCGGACAGTCGGGAAGGTAGCCGCGGCTAACGAGCGAGCAACTAGGTTTTCCGCGTCGCGCGAAGGGCGATCCATTTTCCCCGGCGACGTTCTTGCGCGACCGCGAACCCGGCCTGGGAAAGCGCGCGCCGCACTTCCGGAACCTGTTGGCGAAGGATTCCGGAGACGATCAGGCAACCCTTCGCGCGGAGTGCGCGGTGCAGGATCGGCATGGCGGCAATCAGGAGCTCGCTGAAGAGGTTGGCGGTGACGACTTCGTAACGCGCGGTTGGTTTCCATTGCAGGAAATCGGCCGCGAGGAAACGGGTCCGCGTGATCCGATTGAGGCGCGCATTTTGCCGGGCGTGCGCGACGGCGCGGCGATCGTTGTCGATTCCCAGAATCTCGGCCGCGCCGAAACGGCGGGCGGCGAGGGCGAGAATTCCGGTGCCGGTCCCGGCATCGAGCAAACGCCAGCCCGGCGCCAGATGCCGGGTCGTTTCCTCGAGCAGACGCAACGACATCGCGGTCGTGGCGTGGTCGCCGGTGCCGAACGCGCCCGCCGCGGGAATGACGAGGTGCGTGCGATCGACTCTCTCGGATTCGCTCACGATCTTCAGCCGGCGTCCGACCCGGATCGGCGGGCGTGCCGACTGGCGTTGAAATTTGCCTAACCAATCGTGCGCCATCGGCCGGGCCGCGCCGCCAAACCGTTGCACCAGGCGCGCGGCGTCGGTCTGGCGCGGGCAGATGATCTGTATGTGGCGGCGGAGTTTCCCGGGTTGAGAAATGACCGCGAGATTGCCGACGGCGAGAAGTTCCAGGTGCGGCTCGTTGGCGGCGAGCCACGCCGGCGTCGCCTGTTTTTCCCAGAGGATCATCGGAGCGAGAGTTTAACGCGGATCAGGTGAGAGCGTGGCGCGAAAACCTTTGAGTCCGGGGAGCACAGGCGGCTCGCCTGTCCGTCGCAGTGGCTCGCCGCGACGTCGGGACGCGGCAACCTTAAACAACGCCAGCCTCTTTTGCCCTCGGCGAACGGATCAAAAGTTCGCGAAGGCCAGCGGCCTTCGCCAACAGGCGGGCCGCCCGTGCTCCCCGGAAAAAAGATTCAAACCGCCTCACGATGGACCCGCTGGAGCTGGTAGCGACGATCGTAACGGCCGCGATTGAATTCCCGGCAGCAGGTCAGGCAGGCGGAGGCGCGCCGGAGCGGGCGAGCGCGCGGGAATTCGCGTCGGCAATGCGCGCAGACATAAACATAACGGCGCTCCAGCCGGCGAGTAGGAAATGGCAGATCGTGACAGCGCGCTTCGCCGGCGATCCCGAGGTCCGCGCAGGCCTGGCGCCACTCGGCTCCATGAGGCGCGACCCGCCGGCGGCCGGCCCGGGATTGGGCGAGGAGATGCGCCAGCTCATGGCGCAGGGTGCGGTCCACTTCCGCTTCGCCGTGCACGCAGAGACGACAGTTCAGGAGTACGCGCGCGCCCCGATATTCGGCGCGGCCCGCCGCGGTCCGCAGCCGGGAGGACCATTCTACCATGATCCGCGCGGCCAGAGCCGGCGCGCCCTGTTGGAGGAGAAGATCACGCGCCAGAGTCTCGAGCGCCGGATCGCGACCGGGCGGTCGCGCGGGGAGGGGAGAGGCGAGAGAAAATTCGAGCTGGCTAAACGACAGCATGGGGCGCCGGTTCGGAGCGCGCGCGGGCATTGCGGCGCTGCAAGATGCGTTCAACCGCGGCCACGGTTCGTTCGATTTCGGGAGCGGTGGTTTCTTTGCCTAACGAAAAGCGAATGGCTGAGGCGGCGCGATCGCGGGAGAGGCTGAGCGCGAGCAGGACATGCGAAGCGACGACCGAGCCGACCATGCAGGCCGAGCCGCTCGAGGCGCAGACGCCGTCCAGGTCGAGCGCCATGAGCAGGGTCTCAGAGGAAAACCCCGGGAAGCTGACGTTGAGCGTGTTCGCGAGTCGCGGCGCAGTGGCGGCGTTTTGTTGCAGCCCGGGGGAAACGCGCTCGAGGCCGCGCCAGAGTTCGTCGCGCAAGTTTTTCTGCCGCTCCTGTTCCCGGGGCAGGTCGCGCAAAGTCGCTTCCGCGGCCGCGGCCATCCCCACGATGGCGGGGACGTTCTCGGTCCCTGGACGGCGTTCGCCTTCATGCGAGCCGCCAAACTGGATGCGCTCGATCGGCAATCCCGAGCGGAGATAAAGAAAGCCCGCGCCTTTCGGGCCATAGAATTTGTGCGCGCCGAAACTGGCGGCGTCCATCCCGCCCAGCTCGAGCGGCAGTTTCCCAAACGACTGCACCATGTCGCTCTGCAGAAGGACGCCATGCTTCTGGCAGTGGGCCGCGATTTCCGTCATCGGCTGGATCACGCCGGTCTCGTTATTCGCGGTCATAACCGAGACGAGGGTGGTGTCGGGACGGATCGCGCGCTCGAGCGCATCGGGATCGAGCAGCCCTTCGGCCGAAACCTCGAGCCAGGTGACTTCAAAACCTTCCCGTTTTTCCAGATGCTCGAGGGTATGGAGGACGGCCTGATGCTCAGCCCGATTGGAGATCAAATGCTTTCCGTTAGGCGCACCCTGCCGGGCGAGGCCGAGGAGGGCGAGGTTGTTCGCCTCCGTGCCGCCGCTGGTGAAGATGATCTCGTGCGGTTTCGCGCCTAACGATGAGGCGATGCGATCGCGCGCGCCGTCGAGCGCGGCCCGCGTTTCGCGTCCGGCCTGGTGCACGCTCGAGGGGTTACCAAAATGCCGCTCCAGATACGGCTCCATCGCGGCCCGGGCCACCGCGGAGAGCGGCGTGGTGGCGTTGTAGTCGAGGTAAATCATAGGGTTTGCCACAGATTTACACAGATCAAACACAGATGGGGAAGAAACACGAGGGTGGTCAGCCAATCGAACTCTTAATCTGTGTTTCATCCGTGTAAATCTGTGGCAAACCGCAACTGGATTATGGGATTTGCCACGGATGGACACGGATTAAACACAGATGGGGAAGAAACCGAGGACGGTCGGCCAATCGAGATCTTCATCTGTGTTTCATCTGTGTAAATCTGTGGCCAACTGCTCTTCCCGACCGGCCCCGTGCACGCTCAGGCGTTGATCATCGCTCGACCGAAGCGTCCGGCTCCGGCTGCGGGCGGCCCCGCTTGAGCATGACCTGGAACTGGTTCGCGTCGCAGGCCACGAGCGAATCTGGCGGAACGCTTTTGGTCAGGAATACGTTGCCGCCAATCGTGGTTCGCGCGCCGACCACCGTCTCGCCGCCGAGCACGGTCGAGTTCGGGTAGATGGTGACGTGATCCTCGACATTAGGATGGCGTTTGCCGCCTTTCTTGATGTTGCCTTCTTCATCCCGCTGGAAGCTGCGCGCGCCTAACGTCACCCCGTGATAAAGCTTCACGTGCGAGCCGATTATGCAGGTCTCGCCGATCACCACTCCCGTGCCGTGATCGATGAAAAAATGGCTCCCGATTCGTGCGCCCGGATGAATATCGATCCCGGTGCGGCCATGGGCCCACTCCGTCATCATGCGCGGAATGAGCGGCAAATCGGCCCGGTAAAGAATGTGGGCGAGACGCTGGATCGCGATCGCCTCGAGCGACGGATAAGCGAGGATTACCTCCTCGAAACTGGTCGAGGCCGGATCGCCTTCATAAGCCGCGTCGATATCCGTCCAGAGCATCTCGCGGACGCTGGCGAGGTTGGAAAAAAAGTTGGCCAGGACGCGATCGGCATCCGGTTCGACCGAGCCATTGCCGCCGCGGCGGGCAAGGCTTTTGCACATCTCGGGGCGCAGCCGGGCATGGAGAGAGCGGATCCGGCTGCGGGTCAGATCGGGCAGGTCGCCGCGCTGGATGACGGGTTCGCCATGGAAACCGGGAAAGAGCAGACTAAGTAATTCGACACAAGCGGCATCGATCGCCGGCCGCGAGGGAAGAGTGGCCGCGGCGTCGAGGTAATTGATTCCGCCGCCCGCACTATACGTGCGCAACAACGCTTCCGCCGGGTCGTTAAGAGACTCATCCATCGGTGGAAATATCGCTGAGGACGGAAGGGAATGAAACCAAAACGTCGCCCAAACTTTTCCGTCCGCATCACAGCGCGCCGCGGTGCGGTCGTTAGCCGGATTTTGCAATGCCAACCTCTTCCCTTAGTCTCTCAGGCAACGCATGAGTTCATTTGCCATTCATCCCGTCGACCCGAATGAGATCGCCGCTCTCCTCCACGCTTCCCATTCCGACCCGTTCCGGGTGCTCGGCCCGCATCGTGTGGGCGAGGATATGGTCATCCGCGTTTTCCGGCCGGAGGCGAGGGGAATCGAGATCGTCTCGGCGAAGGATCGAAGCGAGGTTTATCCGACCGAGCGGTTGCACGTGGAAGGGCTCTATCAAGCCACGATTCCGAAGCAGTTGCACGATTTTCCCTATCTCGTAAAGGTGATCGCGTTCGACGGCGCGGAAGAACTGCTGCGCGATCCCTACAGCTACGGACCGATCATGGGCGAGGTCGATCTCCATCTTTTCGCGGAGGGAAATCACAAGCGGCTCTACGACAAATTCGGCGCGCACCTGCGCGAGATCGCCGGCGAGCGCGGAGTTTATTTCGCGGTCTGGGCGCCGAACGCGGCTCGGGTCAGCGTGGTCGGTGATTTCAATTTCTGGGACGGCAGGGTGCATCCGATGCGCAAGCTGGCCGGGAACGGCGTCTGGGAAATTTTCATCCCCGGTGTGAAAGAGGGCGCGCATTACAAGTTTGAAGTCAAGACGCAGACCGGCGCGCTTTTGCTAAAGAGCGATCCGTTCGGCTTTTTCAGTCAGCACGGCGTGCAGACTTCGTCGCTCGTCTACGACCTCGAGCGTTACAAATGGAGTGACGAGGAATGGATGACGGCGCGCGCGAAAAAGGAATGGCAGCGAAGCGCGGTCAGCATCTACGAGGTCCACCTCGGTTCCTGGCGACGGGTAGCGGAGGAAGGCGATCGCTTCATCAGCTACCTCGAATTTGCGGAGACGCTGCTGCCCTATGTGATCGAGATGGGTTTCACCCACATCGAGCTGCTCCCGATCGCGGAGCATCCCTTCGAAGGTTCGTGGGGTTATCAGGTCACGAACTACTACGCGCCGACCAGCCGCTTCGGAAATCCCGATGAGCTGCGCCATTTCGTCGACGCCTGTCATCGCGCCGGAGTCGGCGTGATCGTAGATTGGGTGCCGGCGCATTTCCCGAAGGACGCCCATGGCCTGGCGGAATTCGATGGGACCGATCTCTACGAGCACGCCGATCCCCGGCAGGGAGAGCACCAGGATTGGGGCACGCTGATTTTCAATTTCGGCCGGAACGAAGTGCGCAATTTTCTGACCGCGAACGCGCTCTTCTGGCTCGATAAATATCACATCGACGGCCTCCGCGTGGATGCGGTCGCCTCGATGCTCTACCTCGATTACTCGCGCCAGCCCGGGCAATGGATCCCGAACGCTTTCGGCGGCCGCGAGAATCTCGATGCCGTCTTTTTCCTGAAACAGACTAACGAACTTTGCTACGAGAGTTTCCCGGGCGTGATGACGATCGCGGAGGAATCCACCGCCTGGCCCGGCGTCTCGCGCCCGACCTATCTCGGCGGCATCGGTTTCGGCTTCAAATGGAACATGGGCTGGATGCACGACTTCCTGCATTACATGGCGCTCGACCCGATCTACCGGCGCTTTCATCAGGGCAACGTCACCTTCTCGATCATGTATGCGTTCCAGGAGCATTTCGTGCTCGTGCTCAGCCACGACGAGGTCGTCCACGGCAAGGGTTCCCTGATCAACAAAATGCCGGGCGACGACTGGCAGAAGTTCGCCAATCTGCGGATGTTTTACGCTTGGATGTTTGCGCATCCCGGGAAAAAACTGCTCTTCATGGGCTGCGAGTTTGGGCAGGTGCGGGAATGGAATCACGACCGCGGCCTGGACTGGGATCTTCTGAAACTGCCGCGGCACGACGGGCTCCGCCGGCTCGTGCAACATCTCAACCACGTCTACCGCAAGGAGGCCGCGCTCTGGGATCGTGACGATTCGCACGAGAGCTTCGAGTGGATTGATTTTCACGATGCGGATAATTGCGTCGTCGCCTTCCTCCGCCGTTCGCTGGAAGACGAGATCCTCCTCTTCGCGGTCAACGGCACGCCGATCGTGCGCTACAACTACCGGCTGGGCGTGCCTAACGAGGGCTTCTATCGCGAGATCATCAACACCGATGGCGAAACCTACGGGGGCAGCAACGTGGGCAACCTCGGCGGGCTCGAGGCGGAAGCGGTCGAGTGGCAGGGCCGCACTCATTCCATCGTGGTCAATCTCCCGCCGCTCGCCTTGATCGCATTCAAGCGAGAAGCTTCCGAAACGCCGGAAGTGGCGGTTCTCCCGGCCGCGGCCGATCCGGCCTAAGCAGCGGTCCGCCAGTTTCTTTGGGGCGCCTGAGCGCGAGCTTAAAAAAGATCATTTTTTTGCGCTTGACGGTTTTTAGCGAACCGCAGATTCTCGGCGCCTTCGCAGCAAACCAAGCAAACACCATGAAGAAAATAACATCCGCCTTCACGCTCATCGAACTCCTTGTCGTCATCACCATTATCGCGGTCTTGGCGAGCATCGCACTGCCCGTCTTTAACGCGGTCACGGAACGCGCGAATCAAACCAAGGATCTCTCCAACGCCAAACAAATCGGCTTGGGATTGAAGCTCTACGCCACCGATAATGACGGAAAGTTCCCGGTCGCAACCACGAACGCCAATGACGGGTTTGCCCAACTCGTCCCTCAATACGTCTCGACGGAAAAGGTGTTCTACCTCCCGAAGTCGGCGTGGACTCCAGCTGCTCCGGACGAGGTCGTATCGTCAACTACCGAGACTCTGAAATCGGGAGAAAATAATTTCGCTTACGTAAACAACCTGACCGACACGTCCAATCCCAATTATCCTTTGCTTGCGGACGGCTTTGCGACCGGCACGGTCGGCACTTATACGACCGCTGAGGCTGCAAAGGGCGGAGTCTGGAAAGGCAAGAAGGCGATTGTCATCCGGGCCGATATCAGCGGGAGCGTCGAAAAGTGCAATTCTGCTTTTAAGGTTTTTGGCAAGACGGGCCAGAGCTCCGCGGACGCGGATATTTTCGCGAGCTCCACCAACTGGTTGAGCTCGACGCAGGTGCCGCTCAACCCCCAGTAAGCGGGAACCCGAGCGGGTTCGGCCTATCGGGCGACTTAGCTGTCGTTTCTAAACGGGCGATGATCCCGGTAGAAAGAGAGCTGGCGATCGATCAATGCGAAGAGCTTCGGATGCTTCGCCTGGTCGGTGAGAGACTTCGATTTTTCGGCACTGGCTATGGCCTCGTCGAACTGTCCGTCCTCGGCATAAGCGGCGCTCAGAGTCGAGAGCGTGAATGGATTGGCGTTCTGCGTAATTTCGCAGGCCCGTTGAGCGAGCGTGATTGCCTCTTTCCCATTCCGCAAACCGGCCTCCGGGCTCGTGCTTAAAATCCATCCCAACTTGTCCAAAGTCAGCACAGATTCCGGGGTCAGTAACAAGGCCTCGCGGAACTGCTGGAGTGCTTCTTTTTCGCGGCGACCGTCGAGCAGGGCGGTGCCGAACTGGTAATGCGCGAGGGCGGAATTCGGCACGAGCCGCAGGGTCGCCTCGTAGGCGGCCGCCGCTTCGGGCAACTTTCCTTCGCTGGCCAGGGCGCTGGCCAGATTTAATTGAGCCTCGGAATTATCGGGCTCGACCTTTAGGACGGCGCGCAGGTGTTCGATTGCGCCTTCGGTGTGGCCCGCGCTGAAGAGCGTATTGCCGAGCGCCAGGTGAACGGCCGAATTTGCCGGGTCGATCTGCAGGACACTTTTATAGTGCTGCAACGCTTCTGAAATGTCTCCACTCCGCAGAAGCGCATCGCCCAGCGCTTTCAGATTCTTGGCGTAAGCGGGATCGATTCGCATCGCGATCCGATAATGCTTCACTGCTTCGTCCGTCCGGCCGAGGCTGGCCAGGGCCACGCCCAGGTTATATTGCGCTTTGGCGTTGTCGGGATTGATCTGGAGGGCTGCGAGATAATGCTGCAGCGCATGAGTATTATCTCCCGCCTGCATGTAAGCGGCGCCGATGTTGATGTTCGCCACCAGATTCTTGCTCGTTAGCGCGAGCGCGTGGCTAAAGAGGGTGACGCTATTTTTCCAAAGTCGGATCTGATGGCTCGTTAGGACGACGCAGGCACCGAGGGCCAAAGTCGCGAGCGAGGCCGCGCCAAGGCGGCGCGAAGGCCGGCGAAAAGGAAGATCGCCCAGGGCCCAGACGAGAGCGGCAAAAATCCCAATCAACGGCACATAGGTATAGCGATCGGCCATTTCCTGGGATCCCACCTGCACCAAGCCGATGACCGGGACCAGGGTTCCGACGTACCAAAGCCATCCAAAGAGAAGGTAAGGGCGGCGATGCCGCAGCAACCACGCGCCGGCGGTGATGAAAATCAGAACGAGAGCGCTGAGAATCACCGCGGAGCTGGGATGGGTCACCGGATGCGGGTAGAAGAAAACAAGTTTGGTGGGCCAAAAGGTTTTCCCGAGATAACCGACGTAACTGGTGATCGCGTTGGTGACCCGGAGCGGCAACGACAACTGATCCAGCCTGATGATCGCGACCTGCTTCTGGACCAGAAAAGTCACCACGCTGGAAGCCAGGGCGACAGCGACAAAAGGGAGCTTCTCGATCAGCAGCGTCCTTCGTGTCAGCTTCGACCAACGTTGCAATGGCCAAAAATCCAGTAACAAAAGCGCGGCGGGAAAGGTGACCAGCATCGGTTTCGCCATCAGCCCGATGGCAAAGAGGAGGAACGACGCCCAATACTGCAAAGCGCGCCCGGTCCTGGCGTACGCGATGTAACAGCCCATCGCCAGGAGCCAAAAGAAGGTGCTCAGGACATCTTTGCGCTCGGCGATCCAGGCGACTGATTCAACATGCAAGGGATGAAAGGCGAACAAGGCCGCCACCCCCAGGCTGCGCCATTCGCTGCCCGTGGCCCGGCGCAGCAAAAGGAAAAGAAGGAGGGAATTCGCCGCATGAAAAAGAATGTTCACCAGGTGCATGGCCCCGGCGTTGCTCGCGCCTAACAACTGGCAGTCCAGCATATGCGAGAGCCACGTCACCGGGTGCCAGTTGCTGGCGTGCCCGGTGGTAAAGGCCCACTTGACCGCGCTGACCGTTACTCCCTGGAAGACGTGAGGGTTGGCCGTGACGTATTCGTCGTCATCAAAATTAACGAAACCATATCGGGTGAGCGGCCAATAGAGGGCGATAACGGCGAGGACGAGGGCGACGCCTTGCCAAAAGGTGCGATGGCTCGAGTTCTCTCTGAGTTGAGAGATCAATTCACCTTTCTAACCGAGCTCCGGATCTTATTCCCAGCGCTGAGCAAAGTGAAGATCTCAGACTTCTCAGTGATGCCGGCCGGCGATCGAATCACTTGCCCCCGCAGGTCTGTCGTGATGCTGTAGCCGCGCTCGAGAGTGCCTTCCGGACTCAGCACCCGGAGCAACCCAGCGGTCCGTTCGAGTTGTTCCCGTGCCTCCGCGAGGCGCTGCCGCGAAAATTCGCGCAGGCGGCGGCTGGTTTCCTGGAGTTGCTGCCGACACGCGACCAATTCCCGCGCCGGGTTATGGGCCCGCAGAGCGAGTTGTGCACTGGCGATCCGGGAGCGCTCGCTGGTGCGACGGCGGTCCACTACATCAAGGAGCGATTCGCGCGCGAGGTCGAGTTCCTGTCGCGCGCTGCGCAAGCGGTGGCTCAGCTCGCGGGAGAGTGATTTTTCCGAAATCTGGCTGATCCGCTGGCGCGCGCGAGCCAGGAATTCGCGCCAGCATTTCCCAAGGCAATTCTGCAGTTCGCGCACCCGCCGCTCCAGATCGCGCACGTCGGGCACGATCAGTTCCGCGGCCGCGCTCGGGGTCGGCGCGCGCAGGTCGGCGACGAAATCCGCGATCGTAAAATCGATTTCGTGCCCGACCGCGGAGACGACCGGGATGGCGGAATGGAAAATCGCCCGGGCCACGATCTCCTCGTTGAACTCCCACAAATCTTCGATGCTCCCGCCTCCCCGCGTCACGACGAGGACGTCGAGCGGCTGCCAGGCGTCGTTAGGCGCGCTCAGCTCGCGCAGGGCGGTCGCGATCTCGAGCGCCGCGCCGGTCCCCTGGACTCGCACCGGATGGATCAGGACTCCCACGCCCGGGGCGCGGCGGCGCAGGATGTTGAGCATGTCCTGGATGGCCGCGCCGCTTGCCGAAGTGATGATCCCGATCCGGCGCGGAAATTTCGGGAGCGCCCGCTTGCGCGCGGGATCGAAAAGACCTTCCGCTTCCAGCTTTCGCTTCAGCGCCTCGAACTTCGCCTGCAAAAGTCCGAGCCCGCGCGACTGCAGGATTTGCACGCTGAGCTGATACTGTCCGCGCGCTTCGAAGACGGTGACGTTGCCGTAAATCTGCACCTGCATGCCGTCGGCCAGGGCGATGGAATTCGGTGGCAGCGTGTTCCGAAAGATCACACAACTGATGGCGGCCCGTTGATCTTTGAGCGTGAAATACTGGTGACCCGAAGGGTGCTTTTTGTAGTTGGAAATTTCCCCCTGCACCCAGACCGCGCCGAAACGCGTCTCGAGCAGGCCGCGAATGGCGCGGGTCAGCTCCGCGACGGAGAGAACTTTAGCGACATTCGGGAAGAGATCGGCGTCCGCGCTCATGAAAAGTGTGGCGCGAGAGCTTGGGGAGCGCACGCGCCTCGCGTGCAGCGCTCGGCGCCTCGCCGAACGGAGGAGAATTCGAGGGCGGCATTGCAGTTCTCCTCAGCGCGCCACCATGTTTGCGGCGAGGCGCCGCAAACAGCACGCGAGGCGCATGCGCTCCCCGAAGTTCTGGAGCGGCGCGTCATCCTCACGAACCAAACAAATCGCTCTGCGATCCCGTTGGCACTTTTAGGCCGATTTTTCGGTAGGCGTTAGGCAAGGCGACCCGGCCCTGGGCGGTCCGTTTGATGTAACCTTCCATGATCAGATATGGCTCGTTCACTTCCTCCAGCGTCCCGGCTTCTTCCCCGACCGCGACCGCTAGCGAGCTCAACCCCACCGGGCCGCCGTTGAATTTGTAGATCAGCGTTTCGATGATCCGCTTGTCCCATTGGTCGAACCCGTCGCGATCGATCTCCAGCATGGTGAGGGCGCGATCCGCCAGCTCCGCGTTGATCCGGCCATCCGCTTTCACCTGCACGTAATCGCGCACCCAGCGGAGCAGATTGTTCGCGGTCCGCGGCGTGCCGCGGGTGCGGGTCGCGATCTCGGCCGCGCCGACGGCGTCGATCTCGACATTCAACAAACCGGCGCTGCGCAGGATGATTTTCTGCATCTCCTCCGCGCTGTAATAATCGAGGCGCGCGGTCATTCCAAAGCGCGAGCGCAACGGCGCGCTC
>JBBSLW010000043.1:0-17790 GCA_038233495.1 Chthoniobacterales bacterium
ATCGCCGGTCGGCAGCCGCACGAGTTGTTCGTCGGTCGACTCCAGCACCTGTGACGTCGCGAGTACGATCTCCGTGAGCTGGTGCAGCCGCTCCTTCTGTTCCTCGATCAGGAGCCGGGAGTAACCGACGATGTCGATGAAGAGGACATGCCCGATTTGCAGGTGGAGATTGTCGACGGAGTCCGGCGGCACGATCCATTTCTATCATGAGCCGCAACGGTCTGCCTGTCTTTTAAGCGGCGGGGCGCAACCTGGGGTCAGCTTCAGAATTTCGCTGTTGCCACGGGGAGTGCGTCTTTTTAGAGAGGGAAGCGTGGCCCGCAAAGGCTCCGCTGCACGTCGGGGGAGCGCGTCGCTTTCAAGCCGCGTCGCCCTCAGCTCGACGGAGTCTCGCCCTACCGAAGGAGGCGTCGTTGCAAAAACCGGGCCGTCCCAGACGCGACGGCGTCTCGGCGGCGATTGTAGCCCCGACGTTTTCGGGCCTGTCCTCAGCGGATCTGGGGCGGTCCGGCGCGGGATGCGCTGGGACAGCGCACGCTTACAAGGCCGGTGCCCTACTTCTTCCCTTTGATCTCGAGCTTGCGATAGAGCGTCGCCATACTGATCCCGAGCACACCGGCCGCTTTTTCTCGCGCGCCTTTGAATTTCGCGAGGGTCGCCTCGATGTATTCGCGCTCCTGTTCCTGGATGAACTCGTCGAGCGATTTGCCCACCGGCATCGCCGAGCGCCCTTTCCGGGCCGCCTCTTCGTTCGCGTATTCGACAATCTGCGGCGGCAGATCGCCCGGCAAAATCATGTTCTCCTCGCAAAGCGCGCAGGCCCGCTCGATCGCGTTCTCCAGCTCGCGCACGTTGCCCGGGTAATCATAACGCCCGAGCAGCTCGAGCGCCTGTGGATCGATCTTCTTCGGCTCGGTGCTGGTCTGGCCCGCCTGTTTCTGGAGAAAATGGTTCACCAGCAGCGGGACGTCATCGAGGCGCTCGCGGAGGGGCGGGATTTCCACCGGGATCACCGCCAGCCGATAATAAAGATCCTCCCGGAAGGAACCGTCGCGGATTTTCGGCTGGAGCGCTTCGTTCGTCGCGCCGACCACGCGCACATTCACCGGCACGCTCTTGTTGTCGCCCACCCGGCGCACCTCGCGCTCCTGCAGGACGCGGAGCAATTTCGTCTGCAGCGATGTTGCCATCGAGTTCACTTCATCGAGGAAGATCGTGCCCAAATCCGCTTCTTCGAAAAGCCCCCGCTTGTCCGCCACCGCGCCGGTAAAGGCGCCTTTTTTGTGACCGAACAACTCCGACTCGAGCAAATTCTCGGGGAGCGCGCTGCAGTTGATCGCGACGAAGGGCTGATGCTGCCGGTTGCTGTTGAAATGGAGACCGCGCGCGACCAGTTCCTTGCCCGTGCCGCTCTCGCCTTGGATCAGGACCGTGCTGTCGGTGTCGGCCACTTTGTTGATCAGGTTATAGACGAGCTGCATCTTCGGGCTCGAGCCGATGATGTTTTCAAATTTGTATTTATTCTTCAGCTCCTTGCGCAGGTAGGTGTTCTCCGAGCGCGCGGATTGGAATTCGAGCGCGCGCTGCACCGTCATCTGGAGCTCGTCGATCTTGAACGGCTTCGGCACGTAGCCGTGCGCGCCCATCTTCATCGCCTCGATCGCCGTATCGACCGACGCGTAGGCGGTGATAAGGATGACGAGCGTCTGCTTGTGATGTTCCTTCACGTGCCGGAGCACGTCGAACCCGCTCATCGTTTCCATCTTCACATCAGTGATGACGATCTGCGGCTCGATCGTCTGCATCTGTTCGACCGCCTTGGCGGCGGAGCTGAAGGGGAAAACCTGATGCCCTTTTTCGCGGCAGAGAGTGACGATGACTTCCACCATTGCGGGCTCGTCGTCGATGATGATGATTTTGGCCATATTCGCAGTGCGGAGACTATTTCAGGAATGAGAAAAGGAAAGACAAATATGAGAAACTGCTGATCTCACGTCCAGCGCGGAGACGACGGCCGGGGGCCACGAACCGGCGGCGAATCCCGCGGCGACAGGGTCATTCCCGGGCGGGCGCGCCGTTCACCAAAACCCACGGCACCTCGCCCTCCCAGCCAACGATCTTTTCGTAAACATCGTCCGCGTCGCTCGCGATCGGGAGCGCGATCAAATCCGCCCAAAAGCCCGCGCCCACCCGGCCGAGCGCCTCGCCCTGCCCGAGCGCGCGGGCGCCGTTGCTCGTTGCCATCGCGAGGATTTCTTCCGGCGCGAGCCACGGTTGCGTTTCCTGTACGCCTCGCATTTCCGCGAACAGGCTGAGCGACCAGTTGCTCGCGAGGCTGTCTGTTCCCAGGCAAAGGTTGAATCCCAGCTCGCGCAGCCGCCGCATCGCAAAGGGCCGGTGTTGAAAATAGCGGCTGCTCCGCGGGCAATGCGCAATGTGGAAACGCGGCCCGCGCTCGAGCCGCGCGAAATCTTCCTCCGCCAGCTCGTTCAAATGCACCACGATCCAACCTTCATCGAGCGCTTCGCGCCCGAGCATCACTTCGAGCGGCGTTTTCCCCTCTCCGCAATCGTCCATCGCGCGACCGAGACTCTGGAGCAGCTCGAAGAGCGGCCCGCGACCGTCCCGGAACATCTCCATCTCTTCCCGCGACTCGGCGAGATGAATCGCGAGCGGCAGCTTTCGTTCCCGTGCCGCCTGCGCCGCGAGCGCGGTCAGGCCCGGCGAGGCGGTGTAGGGCGCGTGCGGACTCAACCCGAATCCGCCCGGCCAATCGTCCTTCCCGCCAAAAGCGGCGAGCGCATCCGCCACCATCTCTTCCGCGCCGAGCCGGGGCCGCACATCGATCAACTCCGCAAACCACCACGTCCGCAATGGCGGCGGCGCCATCCGCGCGAGCAGGGCGGGCATCGATTCGATATTGGCGATCGTGGTCGTGCCCCAGCGGCGCGCCTCCACGAAGCCCGCGGCGATCGATTCGAGAAAATCTTCGTCCGACAGATCGCGGCGGCGCCCATTGATCTGCCGGATCCAATCGGCAAACGAGCGCTGTGGCGCAATCGTCCCGCGGAGCGCGGTGAAATCGAGATGGCAATGCGCATTGACCAATCCCGGCAGCAGCACCATCTCGCCGAGATCAGTCACTTCTCCGCCCGCCGCCCGCACCTCGGCAAAGCGTCCCGCCGCCGTGATGCGACCGCCAGCGATGGCGACCGCGCCGTCGTCGATCGGCGGCCCATCCATCGTGACGAGAGTCTGCGCGCGGTAGATCAAACTCGCTCAGTAGTCGCCGGCGCTGTTTCCTTCACGGCCACCTTGCGCGCCTCGGCCACGAGCAGGCTGCACGCTTCCTGGCAGAGCAGCGGGATCATGTTCTCCCCCCGGCCCGTCTGGTCGAGCGGCGCGATGAATTTATCCAGCGGGAGACGAAGCGAGGGCCGCGCCCCGGTCGCGTCGCGCGCCCACAGAATCGTGCGCAGACAACCCGGCTCGCCCCCTTGCGAACGGCAGAAATTTCCCACCAGCGCGTCCGCTTCCATGTCGGAAAGTTTCGCGGCGGCGCGATACATCCCGGTCTGGCGATCGAGCGTGGCGCGGAGCGGCGTCGTAGCCAGGCGGTTGGCCTCCCAAGCCGCGAGCGCCTCGAGGCGGCCGGGATAAAATCCGTCCAGCGCTCGCCGCAGCGCGCTGAGGTCGGCCACTTCCAGACGCCACCCGTGGCGCAGATTCGGCGCGGTCTTGAGCGGCCGGAATTGGCCGGCATCGTCCATCTTCGCCAGCTCGATGGCGTCGTCAGGCGAAGTGAAGCGCTCCAGCTCGCCGCCGCCCGCTTCCTCGTGATGACAAAGCGCGTAACCGTCGCCCGCTTTCTCGATCAGGACCTGACCAATCCCGCGCGCGCCGGAGGCGAGCCATTCCCTGAGGACTCGCTCAACCTGCGGCAGCATTCCGAGTCTTCTTCGCGGCGCCTAGTTTCCCGGCCAGGAGTAGCGCGACATGCTCGAGGAAATCTCGGTCGTCTTCCCCAAAAGCGTCCAGCTTCTCGCTCTCCACGTCGAGCACGCCGAGGAGGCGATTATTCGTCTCGCTAACGATCGGCACCACGATCTCAGAAAGCGTCGTCCAGAAGGCCGGAAGCCAGCGCGGATCCTTCCGCACATCGGCCACGATCAGCGTCTCGAGCGACTCGGCGACCACCCCGCACAGTCCTTGGGTGAGCGGGAAACGCGCATAGGTTGGCGGCTCTTCCCCGGTCCCGGCCACGATCGCGAAATCGTTTCTGACCACTTTGTAAACGCCGATCCAGCGATACTGCCGCTCCGCCCGCACCATCTCGGCGGCGACTTTCACTGTCGCGGGCGTCTTCGGCGCGGCGAGCAGATACGCGCCCAGATCCTGCAGCAGTTTGGTGGAGTTGTTTTTCAAAGCGGGGTTACTGCCTGAACAGTTTACGCAATCTGGCGGAGATCAAGGGCCGCGCCGTCGAAAGCTGCCGCCTGCTCCAGGATGATCTCCGCGAATTCCGGCGCCGTCCCGATCGCGCTCGCGTAATAAAGCGCCCGCTCCTCGACCTGATGCGGGTTGTGCCGGAAGACCTCGCGCTGACTCGCCGCCGCCGTCGTCTCCGGCTCGATCCCGAGCAGCACCGGAATGTCCTGGTAGCTGTGCAGACCGTCGGAAATAAAAAACGGCACGACTACCACGTTGGGCGTGGTCGTTAGGCACGCCCAATCCGAAATCAGCGGCGCCTCCTCCATGTAAACGTTTTGCACCGAGCCGTAACGCCCGAGCGCACCGATCTTTTCCACCTCGCGTTTCGCCGCCACCGCGCTGTTGTCGTTCAAGGCCGTCCCGTGCCCCACGATGAGGAGCGAGGTCTCCGCCTCGGGAACGCCGGGCGCGATCTCCCGCGCACGCTGCAGGAGCAACTCGGTCACCCCCGGATGATTCCCGACCGGGGCACAATATTTCCAAGCCTGGCCATTTACGCGGGTCGTTAGGCGGCCGTCCAGCTCCAGCTCGCGCGGGATCACCGTCTGGGTAAAATATCCTTCGCTGATGAAATTCGGGACCACATAGACTTCGCGGATCTCGGGATCAGCAAAGAAAAAGAGCGCGTCGCGCAGGCTCGGTTCCTCTTTCCAGAAACAACAAGCCACCTCGCGAAAGACTCCCCGTTCTCGAATCGCCGCAGCCTGCGCGAGGCTGGGCGCGCTCGAGTCCGGGTTCACGGTCGAGCCGTGCCCGACGATGAGAAGCGCGCTCGCGTCGGGGAAAGTACTCATGGCCAAAGCTAGTCGCGGCCGATTCCGTTGTCATGAGAGGCGGCTGGATTTCCTGGGATTGCTTCGCCAAACTGCGTCTCCCGCGCGGGCACTGCCCTCACGCATTGTCATCCCGAGCTGGCGGAGCGCAGCGAGGGATCTCGCAATTGCAATCCGCGCTCCCGCACGAGAACGACGCGCTTCCAACGGGGAGATCCCTCTCCGTCCTCTGGCGGTCGGGATGACAAACGAGGGGGTTGCCGCAGCGAGTGCGCAACTGGCGGCTCGAGGCCGACTCGTTAGTCCGAGCTGTCTTCTTCCGCGTCCGACTTCTCTCCGGGCTCGTTGTAGACCTGGCGGAGGATTTTGCCGATCATCGGCGCGGCGGACGATCCGCCGTGCGCGTTGCTTCCGACGTCGCCTTCGTAGAGTGCGGCGAAGGCATACTGCGGGTTCTGCGCCGGCACGAAGCCCGCGAACCAGGCCGCGGTCCGCTCTCTCTCTTTCGGGCCCCATTGCGCGGTCCCGGTTTTGCCAGCGACCGAGACTTTGTCGAGGCTCGCCTGGTGCGCGGTGCCGGCCGGCGCGTTCACTGCGTCCACCATCGCGGTGTGGATTTGTTCCATCACCATGGGCGAGGCTTCGATCGTTTTCTTCGCCCGCACCGAATAGGCCGCGACGATTTCGTTCCCGACCGTCTGCACCTGCTCGACGAGGCGCGCCTGGTAAAAGGTCCCGCCGTTGGCCACGATCGCCATCGACTGCGCCATCTGCAGCGGGGTGGTGAGGACGTCGCCCTGGCCGATCGAGAGGTTGGCGATGTCGCCGCCGAGAATCTTGCGGCCGTGGGTCGCCTTCATGTATTCATCGCTCGGCAAACGCCCGTCCGCTTCGCCCTTGAGCGGGATGCCGCACTTCGTGCCGTAGCCGAGCCGCGCCGCCCAGTCCAGAATCGGGCCCGCGCCGGTCTGGATCCCGACTTGGTAAAACCAAGTGTCGCACGACTCGGTCAGGGCCTGGACGAAATTGAGCGAGCCGCGGTCGGTCTTTTTCCAGTTGTGGAAAACGGTGTTGCCGACGTTCATCGCCGGCACGCACTCGTACTGATCGTGGGGCGTGATCGTGTTGCTCTCGAACGCGGCCAGGCCGACCGCCACCTTGAAGGTCGAGCCCGGAGGGTAGGCCGAACGGTAGGCGCGCGGGAGGAGTGGGATGTTTGGGTCATCGCGCAATTCCTTGAACCGCGCAGTCGAGATGAAAGGGATGAAGTCGTTAGGGTCGTAGGTCGGCCAGGAAGCGAGCACGAGAATGTCGCCGTTGTTCGGGTCGATGACCACGATCGCGCCGCGCTTCGCCTTGGCCGCGAGCGCTTTTTCCGCCATCTCCTGCAGGTGCAGGTCGAGCGTGGTGACGACGTTGTAGCCCGGGACGGGCGGCTCGACGATCCGCTCCGAGGTTTTGCGCCCGTCGCGGTCGAAGGTGACTTTGTATTTTCCGTGCCGGCCGGTCAGCATGCTGTTGAACGTCTGCTCGAGGCCTTCGCGCCCCTCGGCTTCAGGCCAAAGCACCTGGCCATTCTGGATGATCCCGTCGGCGTTCCGGCTCGTCCGGCCGGTGTAGCCGATGATCTGCCCGGCCACGCTTTTGTTCGGATAAGAGCGTAGATAAATCGGCTTGAGCGACAGCCCGCCCGCGAGGTGACCCTCCAGCTCGCCGCGTTCCGATTCCTTCAAATTCTGCGCGATCTCGAACGGAAGAAAGCCGCGATTGTGGTAATGCCGGAGGATGGCCGCGTCGGTCACGTCGAGCGAGTGACCGAGGGTTTTCTCCGCGGCGCGGACCCGCTGGCGCGCGTAGGCCAGCGCCCGGGCGTCGGAAAAATCGAGCGGCGTCGGGAAATCGATCGTGAGGTTGTAGCTCAGTTTGTTCTGCGCGAGAGGGGCGCCGTTGCGGTCGGTGATCTGCCCGCGCGGCGCCGGGATATCGAGGATGTAGGTGCGGGCCTGCTTCTGCGTTTCCCAAGTCGGCTTGATCGTTTCCTCGAAGGGCGTCGCGGAAATTTCCGGCGCGGGACTGGGCGCTTCTTCCTGTGCGAACGCAAACGGCGCGGAGCAAAGCCCCGCGATCGACCACACGGCGCGGATGATAAGTGAAGTGAATTTCAAACTGCGAATCCCGGCGGACAACCTAGTGCGAGGCGAGAAAGCGGTGCACGTCCTCCGCCAACTTCTGGCCTATCCCGTCGGTCGATGCAATTTCTTCGACGCTTGCTTTGCGCAGCCGCAGCACCGAACCGAACTTTCGCAGGAGAAGATTTTTCCGGTTCTGGCTCACTCCTGGACAATCGTCGAGGATGCTCTCGCCGATCCTCTTTTTCATCAGGAGCTGATGATAGGTGTTGGCAAAACGGTGCGCCTCGTCGCGAATTCGCTGGAGCAAACGGAGCGCGCCGGAATCGGGCGGCAACTGCAATGGCAGGGCGCGCCCGGGCCGGTAAATTTCCTCAAACTCCTTCGCCAGCCCGATAATCGGCAGCTCGTGCAAGCCCAGCCGCTGCAATTCACGACAAGCCGAGGAAAGCTGTCCCTTGCCGCCATCGACGATGATCAGATCCGGCAGCCGCACGAACGCCGGCCCGCCGCTTTCTTTGCTCTCATCCCGAGCTGGCGCAGCGCGAAGAGCGACCTCCCGCGCGATCGCTTCCGCCGGGTCTTCCTGCGAATACTCGGCCGTCTCCGGATTCGCTTCGCGCGCCTGCAAAAGCACCCGCGAATATCTCCGCCTAACGACCTCCGCCATGCTCGCAAAATCGTCCTGGCCTTCCACCGTCCGGATCCGATAACGCCGGTAATTATTCTTGTCCGGCACGCCATCGCGGAACGAAACCATCGAAGCGACCACGTGCGTGATCGAGATGTTCGAGATGTCGAAACACTCCATCACGCTCGGGAGACTTGGCAGTTGCAGCGCCTCGGCTAGTTCCCGCACATCGGCCTGCGGATCGATCGTGCTCGGCAGGCTGTGCCGGGTAAAACGCCGCATCGGCTTGGTCGTGCGCCGCAGATCTTCCAGCATGTTGCGCAACTCCGCCGCCTTCTCGAAATCGAGTTTGCCCGCCGCTTTCCGCATCTCTTCCTCGAGCGCGTCCATCATTTCCCGGGATTGGCCCTCGAGAAATTCCGCGGCCCGCGCGACCCGCTGCTGGTATGTTTCGGCGTTAATCTCGCTCAGGCGCATCGGCACCTGGTAGGTGGATGATTTTAATTCACGCTCCGTCGGCGAGCCGCGCCCGAAGGTCAGGACGCCGAATTTTTTCCGCATGAAATTCAACGTCTGCCGCAAAGCGCCCGCGTGCGCATACGGCCCAAAGTAGCGCGCGCCGTCATCCTTCTTGAAACGCGCCAGACGAAAACGCGGCCACTCTTCCGTCGGGTCCACCTTGACCACGAGGAAGCGTTTGTCGTCCCGGAACGAGATGTTGTATCGCGGCCGGTATTCCTTGATCAGCTTGCCCTCGAGCAGGATCGACTCGGCATCGCTCGCCACCGTGTGCGTCTCGAAATCCCAGACCGTCTCGAGCAGCGCGCGCGTTTTCAGGTCGGCCACCGCCATCTTCGAAGGCATGAAGTAGGAGCCGACCCGCTTTCGCAGGTCGCGCGCTTTGCCCACGTAGATGACGCGTCCAAACCGGTCGCGCATTAGATACACCCCGGGCTTGTGCGGCACCTCGTGCACTTTCTTGTTCAGGTCTGGCTTTTCCTTCGACAGCGGCACGGTCGTGAGAGAGTACTCGAAAATGTGGGATGTCGCCATCGTGGGGAGCGGGCCGGCCGGTGCCAGTTGCGCGGCCTTTTGCGCGCAGGCCGGGCTCCGCACTCTTGTCCTCGAGCGCGCTGTTTTCCCGCGCGAAAAAGTCTGTGGCGATTGTCTTAATCCCACCTGCTGGCCCGTCCTCGAACGTCTCGGGGTGGCGGAGGAAGTGCGCGCCGCGCCGCACGGTCAGCTGACCAGGGTGGAATTCATCGGCGTCGACGGCCGCTCTAGCACCGCGCCGCTCCCCACCGGCGGGAACGCCGAGATCGCGATTCGGCGCAGCGTGCTCGACCAGATCCTGCTCCGGCGTGCCCGGTCGTTAGGCGCGGAAGTGCGGGAAGGCGAGACGCTGCTTTCCGTCGCCCGCGAAGGCGATTGGAAAGTCTGCACCGATCTTTCCGAAGCCTGCGCCCGCGTTCTCGTCGCGGCGGATGGTCGCAACTCCACCGTGGCCCGGCTCTGCAACCTGATGCCGCGCAAGGGGCGCGACCGTGTCGCGCTCCAAACCCACATCCCGCTTCCGCGCGATTTCGGCGCGCGCATCGTCCTGCGGCTCTTGCGCGAAGGGTATTCCGGCCAGGCGCCGGTCGGGGGCGGTCTGCTCAATCTCTGCCTGGTCAGCCGCCCTCACGATTTGCCGGCGATCAAGCACTGGGCTGAGAAAGAGTTCAGCATCCCGGCCGAACATGCCTGGCGCACAATCGCGCCGCTCGCGCGCGCCGCTTTGCCGCCCGCGCTGCCCGGGTTGTTCCTCGTAGGCGACGCGGCACGCGTCGTCGAGCCGTTTACGGGCGAGGGGATTTTCTACGCGCTTGGGTCGGGCGAGCTCGCCGCCGACGCCATCCGCGCCGGCGAGCCTCAAGGTTACGCTGCCGCGCATCGAAAGCTTTACGCCGGTCGCCTCTGGATCAACGCGCTCGCCCGCCGCGCGGTCGAGCACCCGCGCTTCGCCACCGCGCTCCTCCGAATTTTGCCTAACGAAAAACGGATCCTCAGCCTTTTGACGACGAAAGTCGTGCGGCCTTGATCGTGTTCGCCATCAGCATCGCGATCGTCATCGGACCCACCCCGCCCGGCACTGGCGTGATGGCGGCGGTTTTCGGCGCCACTTCGTCAAAGGCCACATCGCCGACCAACCGATAGCCACGTTTCGCCGTCGCGTCTTCGACTCGATTGATCCCGACATCGATCACCACCGCGCCCTCCCGCACGTGTTCCGATTTCACGAAACCCGGCTGGCCGATCGCTGCGATCACGATATCCGCCGCGCGCGTGATCGCGGGCAGATCCCGAGTCCGGGAATGCACCACCGTGACCGTGGCGTCGACCCCCTTCTTCATAAGAAGGAGCGCGAGCGGTTTGCCCACGATCATGCTCCGGCCGAGGACCACGACATGCGCGCCGCTGATTTGCATGCCGCTTTCCCGGAGGAGGCGCAAACAGCCTAACGGCGTGCAGGGCACGAAACCGGTTTCGTCGCCGAGCGCGAGCTTCGCGATGTTGAGCGGGTGAAAACCGTCTACGTCTTTCGCGGGATCGAGCGCGCGGATGATGGCCGCTTCATCGATCTGTTTCGGCGGCGGCGATTGCACAAGGATGCCGTGGACTGCCGGGTCGCGATTCAATTCCTCGACTCGCGCCAGAAGATCGGCCTGGCTCGTGTCGGCGGGCAATTCCTGCTTCACCGAATGCAGGCCAAGCTCGTGACACATCTTGTCCTTTGATCGGACATAAGCGCGCGAGGCCGGGTCATCCCCGACCAGGACGACAGCGAGCCCGGGCGTGATGCCCAGCGCTTTAAGGGCTTCAATTTCGTGACGCAATTCCGCGTAAACGGTTTCCGCCACCGCCCGCCCATCGATGTGTTTAGGTTGCTCCGGCAAGATGAAGACCTTCTAGCGGCGATCAGGAAGCGTCGCAAATCCGGGGATCGTGCTGCGCCAAGATTGCGAACGAGTCGGCAGCCAGTGCTCCCCGGACATGTGGCGGCCTTTCCTTAGCGCAACTCGACGATTTCGAGCATCGCGTTCTGCAGCCGGAGACGTTCGCGCTCGAAATCCTGGTTGCTCGTCGTCGCAGCGACCCGATGGGGCGCGCCGAAGATGACCCGCACGCTCGAAAACGGCTTCGGCAGGATAAAGCGGTCCCAGCTTTTCACCCGCCAATAGCTCGAATACTCCAAGTTGATCGGCACGACCTCCGCGCCCGATTGCTGGGCGAGGAAAATAATTCCCTGGCCCAGTTGGTAGGCCGGCCCGCGCGGTCCATCCGGCGTGATCACGACGTCGCGCCCGCCCGCGATCACTTCCGCGAGCTGGCGAATCGCGCTCGCTCCCTGGCGCGAGCTGCTTCCCCTAACGACTTGAAATTTGAAACGCTCCACCAAATCGGCGAGAAGCGCGCCGTCCCGGCTCGCGCTGATCAGGGCCGCGCCGCGACGGGCCGGGAGGTAGCGTTTGATCACGAAAGGGAGAAGGAGAAGCCGGTTGTGCCAGAGCGCGCCGATGTAACGCTCGTTAGGCGGAGTGCCGATTACGCAGGCGCGGTCATCGATCTGGAAACGCAAAGTGCCGGCCCAGACCTGGAGGAGGCGATAACCAAAAGCAATCAGCCATCGCGCGCGCCAGCCGTCGATTTTCAAGACGCGTCGGTTCCCTCGTCTTTCCAGCGATAAGCGCGCGGATTGGGCAGGCCGATCTGGTCGAGGATCCGCCAGACGACGGTGTCGACGACGTCGGTGACGGATTGCGGCCGGCTGTAGAACGAGGGGATGGCCGGGAGCACAATCGCGCCGGCCTCGAGCAGCGTGACAATGTTGCGGGCGTGGATCAAACTCCACGGCGTCTCCCGCGGGACGATGATCAGCTTGCGCCGTTCTTTCAGGAAGACATCGGCCGCGCGGAGCAGGGCGTTGTCGCTCGTGCCGGAAGCGATCCGGCCTAACGTCGCCATCGAACAGGGGACGATGACCATGGCGTCGAAGCGAGCCGAGCCGCTGACGAAGGGCACGTTCAAGTCGTTTGGCCCGTGCTGCGCGACGCCGGCCGGGACGTTGAGCTGGTCGACTTCCTGGGCCGCGACCTGTTTGGCGTGGCTGCTCATAACGAGATGCACTTTGTTCGCGGCGGGATCGATCAGGTCGAGCAAACGCTGCAGGTAAATCGTGCCACTGGCGCCGGTCGCGGCGATGACGAGTTTCATTTCGCGCTAATAGAACCACAGTTCGGGAAGGGGCTCTAGATCGAACGGTGAAGTTCCTTTGCGTGCTGGTCGAGGGCGTCCCGCCTCGACGAACTTTTTAAGGGGGCTGCAACCACGCGAGCAGATCGTCGGAAAGAAAAGTTCGCGATCGCGAGACGCCATCGCCAGACACGCGAGACGCGTGCGCTACCCGGAGCAGCCCGTGCGCCTCTAGAGGTAGCCGCCGGTCTTCAGCTTCTTCGTTAGGTCGATCCGGCGGAGGAGCAGCTCGCGGTAAAGTTCGCGCGCTTCTTTGTCTGGCTCGACCCGCGTTTTTTTCTCCACCACGACGAGGTCGTCGACCAGCTTCTCGAGGCTTAGCGGTTTGCCTTTCACTTGGCAATAAGTCCAGGCCGCCTGAATCGCCGCGCCTAACGCCGCCCCTTCCGTGACCCGGAGCGCGACGGTCGGGAAACCGAGCACATCGGCCGCGATCTGCCGCCAGACCGCGCTTTTGCTGCCGCCGCCGGTGAGGCGGATTTCCTTGGGCACGATCCCGAGATCCTTGAAGCGGCGCAACCCGTAGGCGAGCCCGAGGGTGACGCCTTCCACGACCGCGCGGGCCATGAAATCCGGGGTCATGTTCTCGGTCGTGAGGCCATGGAAAACGCCCGAGCCTTTCGGGAGGTTCGGAGTGCGTTCGCCCTGTAGATAAGGGAGAAAAAGCACGCCGCCGGCACCGGGCGCGACTGCCTTGACGCGCTTTTCCATCGTCGGGATGTCCCAGCTGAAAAGCTCGCGCATCTGTTCCGTGGCGGCGGCCACATTCATCGTGCAGGTGAGCGGGAGCCAGTGATCGGTCGCGTCGCAAAATGAGGCGACCTCGCCCTTTTCGTCGATCACCGGTTCCTCCGAAAAGGCGCAGATCGTTCCCGACGTGCCGAGGCTGACCGTGACCACGCCGGGCCGAATGTTACCGGTGCCGATCGCGCTCATCATGTTGTCGCCACTCCCGGCGCTGACGAGCGCATCGTCGGCCAGGCCCCATTCTTCCCGAAGCGAGCTACGGAGGAGGCCGGCCGGGCGTTTCGAGGAACGGAGCGGCGGCAGGATCGATAACACTTTCGGGTCGATGAACTTGAGGATCGGCTTGAACCAGGTGCGCGTTCGCACATCCATCAGGCCGGTGCCGGAAGCGTCACCATATTCCATCTGGCGTTCCCCGGTCAGCCAGAGATTGAGGTAATCGTGCGGGAGCAGGATGCTCGTTAGGCGGCGAAAATTGGCCGGCTCGTTTTGTTTCAACCAAAGCAGCTTGGGCGCGGTGTAGCCGGGCAGCATCGGGTTGCCGATGCGCTCGATCAGTCCCTCCGGGCCGTCGAATTCCTGGTTGAACTCCTCGCACTGCGCGGCGGTCGAGACGTCGCACCAGAGCTTGGCCGGGCGGAGCGGTTCGTTCGATTCATCGAGCGCGACCAGCCCGTGCTGTTGTCCGCTCACTCCAACGGCCTTGATCTCGCTCCGCCGCTTTCCGACTTTCTCCAGGCACTCCGCGACGGTCGCTTCCGCGGCCTCGATCCAGGTCTGCGGATCCTGTTCGACATGGCCGCTCGGGAGGCCTTCGAGCGTGCCGTAGTTTTGCTGGGCAAGCGCGACGATTTCACCCGACTCGATATCGAGAACGAGAGCCTTGGTGCTTTTGGTGCCGCTATCGATTCCGAGACAAAGCATGAAAATAGTGAAGTCGGAGGAACGCCGAATTTGAATTTAAGCGTCGGTGGGCGCAATAAGATAGCGATGATCAAAAAGCTTTTGCACACTCGTTATCGGGTCAGCGACTTGGAAAAGACGGTTTCATTCTATCGCGACGTCCTCGGCTTGGAGGAAGTGCGACGGCACACCTCGGGCCGTGGCTCGCAGCTGGTTTTCCTGAAAGCGCCCGGGAGCGAAGAGGAAATCGAGCTCTGCAAATTCGACGAGAGCGGCCCGGTCGAGGTCGGGCCCGATCTGACGCACCTCGCTTTCGAGGTCGATGACATCGAGGAATTCGCGAAGCAAACCGCGGCCAAGGGTTACCCCCTTTCCGACGGGCCGCATTCGAACGGCAAGGGCGGCGCGATTGCATTCATTGACGCGCCGGAAGGTTACGAGGTCGAGCTGATCCAACGGGGCAGCGAGCGTTAGGCTGGTGCGGCCGGTCCCTTTCCTGCTACTATCCCGACCATGATTCGCCGAGTCGCCACGCAATTTGCCTATCCGGTCACGATCGGATTGGCGCTCCTTTGCGTCGCGGCCTCCAAGCCGAAGAGCCAGCAGATTCGTCGCGCCACCGCGGTCGCGGATGAGGAGCTGGCGGTCGCATATCAAGCGGATCGGTTCGATTCCGCGCTGGTTAGCGCGCCGAAAACGCGGGCCGCTTCGGTCATCGTGGAAGATGCGCGGACGGGCGAGATCCTCTACGAAAAGAACGCCGACGCGACGCGTGCCGCGGCCAGCACGCAGAAGTTGCTCACGGCCCTAATCGTAGCCGAGGAAGGATTTCTCGATCAGCGCGTGCGGGTCCAGCTGATTGATACTCAGGCCGAGCCGGTGCGTTTGAACATCAAGGCCGGCGAGACCTACCAGCGGATCGATCTGCTCCGCGCCCTGCTGGTGAAAAGCCCTAACGACGTGGCCCGTTGCCTGGCGCGGGATAACGCCGGCAGCATCGAGCGGTTCGCCGAAAAGATGAACGCCAAGGCGCGCGCGCTCGGGGCGACCCACTCGAATTTCGTCAACCCCAACGGGCTCCCGATCCCGGATCAATACTCGACTGCGCGCGACCTGGCGCGGATCGCGCGCGCGGCCTATGCCAATCCCACCATCCGCTCGATCGTCCGTCTGCCGCAGCTTGTTTTTCGTTATGCCAATGGACGCACGCGCGAGCTTCAGAACACGAATCGAGTCCTGAAAAGCCTTCCCTATTGCAACGGAATGAAGACCGGATACACCGAGGCGGCCGGTCATTGCCTGATCGCGAGCGGCACGATTCCGGGGCGCGACATCATTGTCGTCGTGCTCGGGGACAGCAAGGCGCGCGTCTGGGATGATGCTTCGGCCTTGCTTTCGTGGGGTCTGAAGAAGATGTAAACACGCCGCCTCTTCAGGTAGCGCAAGCTTCCAGCTTGCGGGGTCGATCCGCGCAAGCTGCAAGCTCGCGCTACCGAAGGACGCCAAAGTTAACAAATGCGGGTGCGGGCGATGAGCGAAACTTTCGACGAGCAACTGCAGGCGCTGCGCGCCCGATCGATCCATCGCAAACTGCGCGAGATCGGCACCGCGCAGGGGCCCGAAGTGCGGATCGTCGGACAGCAGTTGGTCAATTTTTCCTCGAACGAGTATCTCGGGCTGGCGGCGGATCCGATTCTGCGCCAGGCCGCGGTGGCTGCGATCGAAGAATTCGGCGTCGGCGCCGGAGCGTCGCGTTTGATCAGCGGCACGCAAACGCCGCATGTCGCGCTCGAGACGGCGCTGGCGCGGTGGAAACGCGCGCCGGCGGCGATCTGTTTCAGCAGCGGCTATGCGGCGGCGGTTGGCACGTTGCCGGCGCTCGCCAGCAAGCAGGACGTGATCATTCTCGACAAACTCTGTCACGCCTCGCTCATCGATGGCGCGCGCCTGAGCGGGGCGACGTTGCGCGTTTTCCCGCATAACCATCTCGGCAAACTCGAGAGCCATCTCGAATGGGCGCGCCGGGAACACCCGGAGGCGCGTCTCGTTGTGGTCACGGAATCGGTCTTCAGCATGGATGGCGATCGCGCGCCGCTCCGTGAGCTGGTGGAATTAAAAAAGCGCTTCGGCGCGCAACTCCTCCTCGATGAAGCGCACGCCGTCGGGGTGGTCGGCGCGCATGGGCGCGGGCTGGCCGCGGAGCTTGGCCTGGAGAAGGAGATCGACCTGCAAATGGGTACGCTCAGCAAGTCGTTAGGGGTGAGCGGCGGCTACGTTTGCGGTTCGCGCAGCCTGATTGATTGGTTGATCAACCGGGCGCGCTCTTTCATTTTCTCGACCGCGCCGCCCCCGGCGCTGGCCGCGGCTGCAACCGCCGCGATCCATTTTCTTGCTTCGGAGGAGGGCGAAGTGCGGCGCAAGACACTCTGGCAGCGCATCGTGCAGTTGCGCCGGAAACTGCCCGAGACCGGAGCCGGCTTCGGCAAACCGGGCGCGGCCATCATCCCCTGGCTGGTCGGCGACGAAGCGCGCGCGCTCGAGCTCTCCCGCGCCCTCCAGCTCGAAGGTTTTTTGGTGCCGGCGATTCGTTACCCGACGGTGGCGAAGGGTGCGGCCCGGCTTCGGATCACGGTCAGCGCGGCTCATTCCGAGGCGCAAATCGACTCGTTAGGCGAAGCGATTCTCTGCCTCGCCGTCGCTTTGTAACGTCAGCCGAGCCCGGGCCCGCGGACTACGGGCCGGTAGCGGCGGAGCTGCGAAGGAGTGGCGAGGGCACGTAGGCCGGGTTGGCGTTGACGTCCGCCGGACCTTCCGAGGGAATATCAGCCTCGGGACCTTCTGCGGGCGGCGCCGGTTCGCCCACCGCGTTATTCGCGTAGCTGGCGCCCTTGTAGTCGCTGCTTCGGATGGTCGATGTCGTTCGGGTGGTCGTGCAAGCCGGCAACACGGCCGCCATGATGAGACTGAGGGCAATTTCCGTTTTCATTTTCGAGCCTTTTTTAGGGCGATTTCCGTGCTCTCGCCCTGACTTCGTTATAATTACTATATCTCGTTTCAGGACTGCAAGTACTCATTCTGAGCGTTCGCAGCCCTGCTTCCAACGGAGTCGCTCGTGGAGGCGGCGGCGGCTGTAAGTTTATCCGAAACGGCCGAGAATGGCCGCCAGCTTTTCCCGCGTCGCCGCGGGCCACAACGAGCGATCCGTGACCAGCGCCGAGTCGAGGGCGCGGTGCTCGGGCCAGTTCGGTTCCGCCGGGAGGCGCGGGATCAGGGCCGCGAGAACTTTCTTCGCCGTCTCCGCATTGGCGAGGAGGTGCTCGATCACGGTCTGGGCCGAGACTGGTTCTTCCTCGACCTTCCAGCAATCGTAGTCGGTGATCATGGCCATCGTGGCGAGGGCGATCTCAGCTTCCCGGGCCAGCTTCGCCTCGGGCAGATTGGTCATTCCGATGACGTCGAAATCGTGCCGGCGATTGAGTTCCGATTCGGCCCGGGTGGAGAAGGCTGGCCCATCCATGTTCACGTAAGTCCCGCCGTTGTGGACGGTGGCCCCGGCGGAAGCTGCGGCCTCGGCCAGGAGCTCGCGCAACGGGGTGCAGATGGGTTCGGCAAAAGTGATGTGCGCCGCAATTCCTCCCCCAAAAAAAGTGTGGTCCGCGCGCTGGCTCGTCCGGTCGTAGAATTGCGAGGGGAGGAGGACATCGCGCGGCGCGTATTTTTCCTGCAGGCTGCCGACCGCGGTCACGCAAATGATCCAGCGCACGCCTAACGAACGGAGCGCATAAATAGTGGCGCGGTGATTCAGCTCATGCGGACGGCGGCG
>JBBSLW010000044.1:0-17643 GCA_038233495.1 Chthoniobacterales bacterium
GCGCTCGGAATGGCTGAACTACGGGCGCAGCGCCTCACTCGCGCGCGCCTGGTCGGGGGTGGGCGCCGGCGCGACGGAGGCGCTTGCTTTCGCGCGGTTGAGCGCGGCTGCTTCGGCCTCGTCCGTTTCGTGTCGCACCTTGGGTTGGAGCAGGACGAGCTCATGCGCCGCGCCCTGCGCCGCGAGATATGCTTTCAAATCCGGGGTGTCCGCGAGGTTGCGCAGTTTCCCGTAGTAGAGCTGGTAGTAAACGCGCAACCGATGGCGTCGCTCCAGGTCGGTGGGCGCGCTGTTCGCGACGGCCAGGGAGGCGTGAAGATCTTTGTCGTTCCGGATTTGCGCCTTGAGGTCGGCCATCTGCACGTGGAGCCGATGTTCGTCCGCCTTTTTGCCGAGCGACGATTGTTTGAAAAGGGTGTTCAGCTGCTCGATCTCCGGCGCGCTCGGCATCTGCGGGACGGAGGCCGGCGGGGGCAGGATGTTTGGCGGGATGAGGGAAGGGGGCTCCACCGCCGCGCTCGGGGCGGGAGCGGGTGTGGAGTCCACCGTCGGGGTTGCGACGCTGCTCACGGCGGTCGGCGTGGCCGCGGGGCTGGGCGAAGATTGCGCGCGGACGGTCGCCGCGCTCATCGTTAGGGCAAGAATCAGCACTCCGAAAAAGTTCATCTCTCTTCCTCCGCCCTCGGGGTGACAGGATTCGAACCTGCGGCCTGTCGCCGCGGCGACCGCTCTGGCAGTTGCAGCCGATCGAGTTCATTACGTCCGCGGCCGGTTTTGAGGTAACGTTCCCGGGCGACGGAAGCGCGGGTGGGGAATTTCTCTGCGTAAACTAGAACCCACGGTAGACCGTGTTTGGTCGCATGAGACTCTCCCGCATTATGCCGCAGCAGGCGATCCGAGAAGTCGGCGCATGAACCGACATAGCGTCTCTTGGTCTTACCACTTTTGAGAACGTAAACCGTAAACATTTCGCGGAGAGAAATCGGGGTGACAGGATTCGAACCTGCGACCTCCTGGTCCCAAACCAGGCGCTCTACCAAGCTAAGCTACACCCCGGGCTGCAGAGTCTGCCGCGTTGTTTACCATGCCCGGCTCGGCTCCGCACCTGAAAACTCCGCCCGGGGTCGCGAAAGGTTTGCGCGCTTTTGAGCTGCGGCGTTAGGCTGGGGTGGCGTCGGTGCGAGGCAAAAGGCGCTTGCCCAGGACCCCGCGGAAGACGACACTGGCGCTTCTTTTTCCGGCGACCAACATCCTCCTGAGGCCGCCCATTTCTGGAGCCCTGTTATGTTCAAGAACGAAAAATTTAACATCGCCATTTTCTCGATCCTCGTGCTTCTGCAATTGCTCGGGGTCGCAGCGGTCTGGGCGCGGTTTCAACTCATCTACCTGCCAATTATGGCGGCGGTTTACCTCTGGATCGGTCTCGGAACCACCCTTTATCTGCACCGTTACCTCACCCATCGCGGCTTCGAGATGCCGGGCTGGTTGAAATTCCTGTTCGCGACCGGCTCGGCCATCGGGCTCTCCGGCGACCCGGTCACCTGGGTGGGCGATCATCGCTATCACCATCTCAAATCCGATACCGAGGAGGACATCCACAGTCCGCGGCACGGCTTCCCCTATGCCCACATGATGTGGCTCATCCGCAAGCCGCCCTCGTTCCGCGAGCGCTCCCTTCGTTACGCCGCCGACGTGCGCAAAATCTGGTACTGCAAGCTCTGGGAGAACTCCGCCCTTTACGTCATCCCGCATCTCATCGTCGCGGCGCTTCTCTACGCCACGCTCGGACTGGCCGGCATGCTCTGGTGCCTCTACGTGCCGATGTTAATCGTCTACAATTGCACCTGGGCGGTGAACTCGATCTGCCACATGAAACAGTTCGGCTATCGCACTTTCGAGACGTCCGACGAGAGCAAAAACAACTTCTGGGTCGGCCTCGGCGCGCTCGGCGAAGGCTATCACAACAACCACCACGCCAAGCCGCGTTGCGCGGCGCATGGGCTGAAATGGTGGGAGTTCGACCTGACTCGTTACACCATCTGGACGCTCGAGAAACTGCATCTCGCCTGGAACGTCGTCTGGCCCGAGCCGTCGGTGGCGGAGAAGGAAGAGCTCTCGGTTAACGAAGCCGGCACGATGCTGGTCACCAGCGCCGACCCGAATTCGGTCGGTTAGGCGTCCCGCGCTGCGGGCCGTTCCACCTCGCGCGGGAAACTCCGTGCGAAACCCGATCGATCGGGTTTAGTGAGAGGGCATCCGTGTCTATCCTTGCCCGGCAATTCCAGCGCCTTCCTGAATCAAGTCGCTCGATTCTTCTCACCGGGATCTATGGCCTGGCCGGCGGGCTCGCGGCCGTCTCCTTCGAGCTCGGGATCAACTGGCTTTACCTCTCGACCTTTGTCGCCCTCTCGCACCGGACCCTCACCGTCTTTCTCCTCGGCTCCCTCGCGGTCGTGGTCGTCTGCTCGTTAGGCGGAGGCTGGCTCATGGCGCGGGTCGATCCGGGCGCGGCCGGGAGCGGCATTCCGCAGCTCAAGTACGCCTTCTGGCAGGATTTCGGGGTCGTTAGGCTAAAGACCGTCCTGGTCAAGTTCCTCGCCGGCCTACTCCACGTCGGCGGCGGGATGAGCCTCGGCCGGGAAGGGCCCTCCGTCTTCATCGCCGGCGGAGTGGCCTCGGAATTGAGCGGAGCGCTCGGCGTGCCCAAGCAGCGACGGCGCCGGCCGGCCGCGGCGGGCGCGGCCGCGGGTCTGGCCGCGGCCTTCAACACCCCGTTGGCCGCGATCACCTTCGTGCTCGAAGAGATCGTGCACGACCTGAACAGCCCGCTCGTCGGCAGCGTGATTCTCGCTTCCGTTCTCGGCGCGTTTACCGTGCACGCGATCATCGGCCAGAACCCGGCCTTCGTTCTCCCACAAATCGAAGGCGCGACCTGGCGGGCTTATCTCGGGGTGCCGCTCGCCTCCGCTTTTGCCTCGCTCATCGGCATCGGCTTCCAACGCGCCACCCTGCGCCTTCGCCTTTTCGCCCGAAACTGGAACGGGCTGCCGCGCTGGATCCACCCGCTCCTCGGCGGCCTCACCGTCTGGCTTTTCGGCGTCGCGATTTTTCTCTGGTCGGGTCGTCTCGGCGTCTTCGGCCTCGGCTACGACGATCTCTCGGCTTTGCTTCACGGCAAGATTCCCTGGCTCGTCATCGCCGCCCTTCTCCTCGCTAAATGGATTGCCACCGTCGCCAGCTACGGCTGGGGCGGCTGCGGCGGCATTTTCGCACCTCTTCTTTTCCTTGGCGCCGCCGCCGGGGGAACGGTCGCGGGTCTTTTCGGCTACGTCCTCCCGCTCTCCCACGATGGCGCCATACTCCTCGCCATCATCGGGATGAGCGCCTGTCTCAGCGCGGTCGTTAGGGCGCCTTTCACTTCCATCCTCATTGTTTTTGAAATGACCCACCAGTTCTCGCTCGTTCCTGCGCTCATGCTCGGGGCGCTCGTCAGCGAAGCCATCTCTCGCAGTCTCACCACGCACAATTTCTACGACGAAGTCCTTGCCCAGGACGGCAACGTCATGGTCCACGTCATCCCGCCGCGCGACCTGCGCAGCTGGCAGGCCTACCCGGTTTCCGCGATCGCCAATTTCCGGCCGGTCGTGATCGACAGTCTCACGCCGGAGAATCTGAAAACGGCGCTCGAGAAAAACCAGTTCAAGCGTTTCCCGGTCGTGGAAGGGCAGCAACTGGTCGGCTGTCTCGCGCGCGTGGAAGCGGAAGCCGCGCTCGCCGGAGGTCGCGCCCCCGTTCTGGAAAAAGCGACCGTCTGCAAACGCAGCCAGACGATTGCCGAGGTCGCGCGTCTCCTGATCGAAGCGCCGGGCGGTTTTGCGGTGCTGGAAGCGGGCGACAAACCGGCCGGAATCATCATGCTGCACGATCTCCTGCGCGCCCAGGAGACCCTCGCCAGCCGCAGCACGCACTAACGACTTGTTCCCCTGTGGGGACAGCGGGCAACTTGCCGGGGTGGTTCTTGCTTCGCTTTGCCTAAACCATGCTTCACCGGGCAAGACGCCCGCCGGCCCCACAGGCAAGTTGTCTGTGCTCCGCCGGCTCGGGATGACAACCGCAGTGTTGATGCGCCCCCAAGATGAGAGCGCCGCCCTCCGTCCCCTAACGACGTTCCGGCTCGTAATTCAAGTTCGGCGAGAGCCACTTCTCGATCTCGCCTAACGACTCCCCCTTCCGCCCCGCATAGGCCCGCGCCTGGTCGCGCTCGATCTTCCCGACCGCGAAATAGCGCGCCTCCGGATGCGAAAAATAAAGCCCGCTCACGCTCGCACCCGGATGCATCGCGTACGATTCCGTCAGCTGCACGCCCGCGTTTTGCTCCGCGCCGAGAAGTTCAAACAGCGTCCGTTTTTCAACATGATCAGGCGAGGCCGGATAACCGGGCGCCGGCCGAATCCCGCGGTAACGCTCGCGGATGATATCTTCCTTCGTCAGGCTTTCCCCGGCGCCGAAACCCCAGGTAATTCGCGCTTTGTGATGGAGATATTCCGCAAATGCCTCGGCCAGCCGATCGGCCAGCGCCTTCGTCATGATCGCGTTGTAATCGTCGTGCTCGGCCTGGAATTGCTTCGCCAGTTCGTCCGCCCCGATCCCGGCGGTGACCGCAAACGCTCCGAGGTAATCTGGCTGCCCGGAATCTTTCGGCGCAACGAAATCGGCCAGGCAATAGTTCACTTGCCCGGCCGGTTTCTGCATTTGCTGGCGCAAAAAATGGAAGCGCGTGAGGATTTCCGAGCGCGATTCATCACGGTAAATCTCAACATCGTCGCCTGAAGAGTTAGCCGGCCAGAAACCGTACACGCCGCGCGCGGTGAGCAGCTTCTCCTGCACGATCCGATCGAGCAATTTCTGCGCGTCGGCAAAAAGCTCGCGCGCCTGCTCGCCCACCACCGCATCCTCAAAAATCGCCGGATACCGCCCACGCAATTCCCAGGTATGGAAAAAAGGCGACCAATCGATGTATTCCACCAGCGTGGAGAGCGGGATTTCGCTCGCGAATTCGCGCGACGTGCCTTCGCTACTACTCAGGGGAGCACGGGCTGTCAGCCCGTCCGTCTCGGCAGCCTGCCGAGACGCAATTGCGCCAGGAGATGGGGCGCCGCACTCCGTTGCCGAGAGACTCCCGGCAATTGCGGGCTGACGGCCCGCGCTCCCCGGAGCTGTCGCGACGGTTCGCACGCCGAGAAATTCCGGGACGGGTGGCTGGTAGCTTTTCCACTCGATCGTTAGGCGATTGGCTTGCGCCTGCTCTAGTGTGAGCATCTTTTTCTCGCGCGTTTTGTCGGCGTGTTCGGTCCGCAGGCGCTCGTAATCCGCCCGCGTCGTGGCGTCGAATTTCGTCTTCGCCTCTGGATTGAGGAGCGCGCTCACCACCCCGACGGCGCGCGAGGCATCGAGCACGTGCACCACGCTTTCGCTGTAATGCTGCTCGATCTTGACCGCGGTGTGGGCGCGGCTCGTGGTCGCGCCGCCGATCAAAAGCGGGAGGCGAAACTGCTGTCGCTCCATTTCCTGCGCGACGTGCACCATCTCGTCGAGCGACGGCGTGATCAGTCCGCTCAGGCCGATGATGTCGGCCTTTTTCTCGCGCGCGATCTCGAGAATTTTTTCCGCCGGCACCATCACGCCGAGATCGATCACCTCGTAGTTGTTACATTGCAGGACAACGCCGACGATGTTTTTGCCGATGTCGTGCACGTCGCCTTTGACGGTCGCCATCACGATTCGGCCCTGCGGTTTGGAGTCGGCCTGCTTTTCCGCCTCCATGTAAGGCATCAGGTAGGCGACGGCTTTCTTCATCACGCGCGCGCTTTTCACTACCTGGGGGAGAAACATTTTGCCGGATCCAAAAAGATCCCCGACCACGCTCATGCCGGCCATGAGCGGCCCTTCGATCACGTCGAGCGGACGGGTCGCTTTCGCGCGCGCTTCTTCGGTATCCGAGTCGATGTGCTCGACGATGCCTTTGACGAGCGCGTGCGAAAGTCGCTCCTCGACCGGCGCGCTCCGCCAGGCTTCATCTTTCGCCGCGACTTTGCCTTTCGACTTCACTCGTTCGGCGTATTCGACCAGCCGTTCGGTGGCTTCCGGACGGCGATTGAAAAGGGCGTCCTCGACCAGTTCGCGCAGGCCCGGCTCGATCTCTTCGTAAACCGCGAGCTGGCCCGCGTTCACGATCGCCATGTCGAGCCCGGCCCGGATGGCGTGATATAAAAAGGCCGAGTGCATCGCTTCGCGCACGGTGTTGTTGCCGCGGAAGGAGAAGGAAATGTTGCTCACCCCGCCGCTGACCCGCGCGCCCGGCAGATTCTGTTTAATCCAGCGCGTCGCCTCGATGAAGTGGACCGCGTAGTCGCTATGCTCCTCGATCCCGGTCGCGATCGTGAGAATGTTTGGGTCAAAAATGATGTCGTTAGGCGGGAGGTGCGCCTCCTCGGTCAGGATGCGGTAGGCGCGGGCGCAGATCTCGGTCTTGCGGGCGAGGGTGTCGGCCTGGCCCCTTTCGTCGAACGCCATCACGATGACCGCGGCGCCATAACGCCTAACGAGCCGGGCCTGGCGGAGAAATTCTTCCTCGCCCGCCTTGAGCGAGATGGAATTGACCACTCCCTTGCCCTGGACGCAGCGCAGGCCGGCCTCGATCACGCTCCATTTCGAGGAGTCGATCATGATCGGGATGCGCGAGATGTCGGGCTCGCTTCCGATGAGGCGGAGAAAGCGCGTCATGGCCGCCTCGGAATCGATCATTCCTTCATCCATGTTGACGTCGAGGATGTTGGCGCCGCCCTCGACCTGGTGGCGGGCCACTACGAGCGCGCCTTCGAAATCGTCGGTCAGGATGAGCTTCGAGAATTTCGGCGAGCCGGTGATATTGGTCCGCTCACCCACCACCACGAAGCCGAAGTCAGGCGTGACATCGAGCGCCTCGAGCCCGGAAAGATGGAGCGCCAAATTGAGCTGCGTCATGGTTAGGCGACGGCGGTCAGTGGGCGCGGAAGAATGCGCGGCGGGAATTCTCGGACCGCCTCGGCGATGGCGCGGATGTGCGCCGGGGTCGTGCCGCAACAGCCGCCGACGAGGTTAAGCCAGCCGTTGCGCGCCCAATCCCGCAGCTGCGGCGCCATCGATTCCGGGGTCTCGGGAAAGCCGGTCTCCGAGAGCGGATCGGGCAAGCCGGCGTTCGGATAAACGCTCGTGAAACAGGGCGCGAGCCGTGCCATCTCCTCGACGTGCGGCCGCATCTCTGCCGGGCCGAGGGCGCAGTTCAATCCGACCACGAGCGGCTCGGCGTGTAGGATGGAGGTGAGGAAAGCGCCGACGGTCTGGCCGGTCAGGGTGCGCCCAGAAAGATCAGTGATCGTGCCGGAAATGAGAACGGGTACTTTTTTCCCGAGCTCCTCGAAAACTTCCGAGATGGCGAAGATGGCGGCCTTGGCGTTGAGCGTGTCGAAGATCGTTTCGACCAAGAGAACGTCGACGCCGCCCTCCAGCAGCGCCCGCACCTGTTCCGCGTAGGCGCGGCTGATTTGGTCAAAGGTGACGGCGCGGAAACTCGGGTCGTTCACATCGGGCGAAAGCGAGGCGGTCACGGGGAGCGGGCCTAACGAACCGGCAACAAAGCGGGCCCGGCCGGTCTGGTCGGCCACGCGGTCTGCGGCGGCCCGCGCCAATTGGGCGCCGACGAGGTTCATCTCCTGGACGAGCGCGACCAGTTCCGGTTCGTGCACGACCTGGTCGAAAAAGGCCTCGTCCTTCCGGCCGCTGGCCGATTCCCCCGCAAAAAGAAAATCGTGCTGGCCAATGGTGGTGGCGCTGAAAGTGTTGGTCTCGAGCAGGTCGGCGCCGGCCTCGAGATACTGAGTGTGGATCTCGCTGATCGCCTCGGGCCGGGCCAGCTGGAGCAGGTCGAGGTTGCCCTTGAGCGATTTGGCCGGGTGATCGGCGAAGCGCGGGCCGCGGTATTGCTCCTCGGAGAACTTGTAGCGCTGCACCATCGTGCCCATCGCGCCGTCGAGGATAACGATGCGATCGCGCAGGAGAGCGGCGAGCGGGTGATTGGCGTCGGCGTGCACGGCGAAGCGGTAATAGACGACAGCCGGCGGCGCACGGCAACTAACAAATTGACGCATCATGATGCGTCAATGCGTTGTATTCACAGTCTCTTCTTACTCCTGCTCCTAATCCTGCTCCTGCTCCCTGAGAAGCAAGAGCAGGAGAAAGATTGCGCGGCGCGGCGCTCGTCGTTAAAAAGCCGCCGGTGGAAGCGCTTCAGATTTATCGCTCGCTCAATCGCGACCAGCGCAACACTTTCATCGCCTGCTTCCTCGGCTGGACTCTCGACGCGCTCGATTTTTTTCTCCTCACCTTCGTGGTCAAGGATGTCGCGGCCGAGTTCTCGGTCTCGATCGTGCGGGTGACGTTCGCGATCACGCTCACCCTCATGATGCGCCCGTTAGGCGCGCTCATCTTCGGTTTACTCGGCGACCGCTTCGGCCGGCGCGTGCCGCTCATGGTCGACATCGTTTTTTATTCGCTGATGGAATTGCTGACCGCTTTCTCGCCCAGCTACACGGTTTTCCTCCTCTTCCGCGCGCTCTACGGAGTCGGGATGGGCGGCGAATGGGGCCTGGGCGCCTCGCTCGCGATGGAGAGCCTGCCAGCGAAAGCGCGCGGCCTCGCCTCCGGCATCCTGCAACAGGGTTACTCCTGCGGATTCCTCCTCGCGGCGATCGTTTACTGGACCGTCTATCCGCACTTTGGCTGGCGCGCGCTCTTCGTGGTCGGCGCGCTCCCGGCCCTGCTCGTGATCTACATCCGGGCGCGGGTCCCGGAATCGGCGGTCTGGGAACGGCAGCGGCAGAGCGCCGTGCCGTCGTTAGGCATGAGGGCCTTCCTGAAGGAACATTGGCGGCTTTTCATTTACGCCGTGCTCCTGATGACGGCCTTCAACTACATGTCGCACGGAACCCAGGATCTTTACCCGACCTTCCTGCAAAAGCAGCGCGGGCTCTCGGTCAACCAGACCGCGCCGATCGCGATCATCTACAACCTCGGCGCGATCTGCGGCGGCACGATCCTCGGCTTCTACTCGCAACGCTGGGGCCGGCGCCGGACGATTATGATTGCCGCGGCCCTCGGGATTCTGCTCATCCCGGTCTGGATTTTCTCGCCCTCGCTGCCGCTCCTGATCGCGGGCGGATTCTGCATGCAATTCATGGTCCAGGGCGCCTGGGGCGTCGTGCCGGTGCACTTGAACGAGCTCTCGCCGCCGGCCTGGCGCGGGACTTTCCCCGGGGTCGTTTATCAGCTGGGAAATTTCTTTTCCGCCAATGCTGCCATGCTCCAGGCGCGATTGGCCGAGCATTTCGTTAGGCCTGACGGGCAGCCGGATTACGCCCTCACGATGGGCTGTGTGCTGCTCGTCGTTTTTCTCGTCCTCATCCTGCTCGCGTGGCTCGGGCGCGAAGCGCGCGGGATCGAGTTCTAGCGAAAGTTCGGCAGGAACGAGCTGCTCGCGCCGCCGCCGGCCCGGGCCAGGACCGTCGGTTGGCGGCGATAAACGCCCGTGCCGTAACGATAATCGACGATCGCTTCCGCGATTTTATCGGCCAGCCGTTCGCGATATTCGGCGTCGCCCGCGCTGCGCGCGTCGGAGCGATTGCTGAGGTAACCGCATTCCACCAGCACGGAAGGATATTGCGCGTTGCGCAGAACCCGGAACCGGGCCGGATGCACGCCGCGATTCACCGTTCCCGGCAAAGTGATCAGGCTGCGCTCGATGCTGGAGGCGAGGTCGAAGGCGTAGGGCGAATGATAATAGGTCTCGAACCCCTGCACTCCGCGGCGGCGCGAATCGTTGAAATGGATGCTGACGAAGATGGAATTCTTCTGCCGGTTGCCGAGCGCGACGCGGCTGTCGAGCGGGATGAAAACGTCGTTCGACCGCGTCAGGAAAGTCTTGAGCTGGGAATCGCGCAGCTTGCGTTCGACCCGCAACGCGACATCGAGCGCGACCGCCTTTTCAGGCGGCGCATTCCGGCGCGAGGCCCCGCTGTCCTTGCCGCCGTGGCCGGCATCGAGCACCACGGAGTCGAAGGTGTGGCTGGTATTGGTCGCGACGGTGGCGCAACCACCGAGGAAAAAAGTGGCCGCGAGCGAGAGGGCGGCGATGGAGCCAAAGAAGCGCGGCATGGGAATAGATAAAGCGGATCGCGTGCCGGGAAAAGGAGAAGCCGCCTTTTCGGGTGGAACTACGTGAGTTTTCGCGAAAACCGCTTGTGTTTTCTGCGCGCGCACTCGATGGCTAGCCTCGATTTTATGCGCAATTTTTTGATCATTCTCCTCCTTCTTTGCGGGCTCACTTTGGGCGGCTGCAAGAAGGGAACATTCAGCCGGAAACCTAAACCCACCCCGACCCCCCAGCCGACCGCCGCCGCCGTCGCAGCCGCGCCGACTGCCACCCCGTCGCCGAGCAAGCCAGCGATCGACCAGAGCTCGCAGGTCATCGTCTTCGGCTATCACCGTTTCGAAAAAAAGGTGCGGCGTCCCGACACCGAGATCACGCCGGAAGCCTTTGAGGCGCAAATGAAAGAGCTCCAGGACCAGAAGATCCCCGTGATCAAAATGCAGGATTTCCTGGCCTGGAAACGCGGCGAGAAAGCGATCCCGCCGCGCGCCGCCATCATCACGATCGATGACGGCTATAAGTCCGGCTACGAAGTGGCCTGGCCGATCCTGAAGAAGTACGAATACCCGTTCACCCTCTTCATTTACACCGAGGGAATCAAAGGCGGGAAATATGGCGGCGGTGAAGCGATGAGCTGGGAGCAACTGGCCGAAATGCGCGATGCCGGCGTCGACATCCAGGCGCACAGCGCGACCCACCAGGATCTGCGCAAGCCCTACGACAAGTCGACCAAGCGCAAGCTCAACCCCGCGGAATACACCGAGTGGCTCGACGGCGAAGTCGGCGGCTCGAAGACGACGCTGGAGCAGAAGCTCGGCATCCGGGTAAATTGCTTCGCCGTCCCGTTCGGTTACTACAACGACACCGTCAAGGAGGCCGCCAAACGCGGGCGTTTCGAAGCGGTCTTCACCGTTTACGGGCAAAAGCTGACGTACGGCTCGCCCAACGACTCCCTCGGTCGCTACATGATGGAAGCGAACAAGCCCAAGGTCTTTGAGGACGCGATCAAATTCGGCGGCTCCTCCAGCGGCGGCAGCGCCCCGGTCGATGCACTCCCGCTCGGCAGTATCAACCCGCAACCGGCCGACGGCTCGACCGCGAGCAACAAGCCGTTGATCAAGGCCAATCTCGGCGCGATCGGCGGGATCGATCCGGCCTCGGTCAAGATGCGGGTCAGCGGCCTCGGCCTCGTCCCGGCGAAGTATGACGCCGCCAGCAAAACGATTTCCTACCAGGTGACCCAGCCGCTCCACGGCGATTCCTGCTCCGTCATTCTCGAGGCCAAGATCGGCGAGCGAAAAACCGAGGCGCACTGGGCTTTCACCCTCAAGGAAGAAGCGGTGAGGACAAAAGACGCCCCGGCCAGCGCCCCAGGCGTGACCCCGAAAAAGTAGCCGTTAGGCGCGCGAGCAAACTCCGCGATTCCACTCGCCGGAAGTTTGCGTGTAGAGTCGGCCATGAGTTTGAATCTCGAAGTCCTCTCGCGCGCGGCCGACCAGGCCCGCGGTCTCGCCATCGATGCCGTCCACGCCTCGCAGTCCGGCCACCTGGGCCTTCCGTTAGGCTGCGCCGAGATGGGCGCCGTCCTCTACGGGGAAGCGCTCAAATACAACCCGGACGAGCCGCGCTGGATCAACCGCGATTACCTCATTCTCTCCGCCGGCCACGGCAGCATGTTCCTCTACGCCTGGCTGCATATGGCGGGCTACGATTTGCCCATCTCGGAGCTCAAAAACTTTCGCCAGCTGCACAGCAAGACGCCGGGCCATCCCGAGTTTTTTGAAACCCCGGGCGTCGAGTGCACGACCGGCCCGTTAGGCCAGGGCGTCGGCAACGCCGTCGGCGTCGCGATGGCGGCGAAGATGTCCGCCGCGCATTTCAACACCGACGAGCATCGCATCTTCGATCAACACATCTTTTGCCTGGCCGGCGACGGTTGCCTGCAGGAAGGCGTCTCGGCCGAGGCGAGCGCGTTCGCCGGGCATTTCGGGCTCGATAATTTGATCCTGATCTACGACTCGAACGCGGTCACCCTCGACGCGATGGCGAAGGAAACCCAGAGCGAAGACACCGGCATGCGCTACCGCGCCTACGGCTTCGACGTGCAGGAGATCGATGGCCAGGACATGCAGGCCTTCCTCGACGCCGTCCACGTCGCGAAGGAGCGCAACAACTCGAAGCCACAGATGATCATCGCCCACACCCTGATTGGCAAAGGCATCCCCGAGGTCGCCGGGACCTCCAAGGCGCACGGCGAGGGCGGGGCCAAGTTTGCCGAGGCCGCGCGCGAGCATCTTGGGCTGCCGAAGGAGCCCTATTTCGTCTCCGACGAAGTGCACGAATTTTTCGCCGGCCACAAAAAGCAGCTGCTCGAGGACTACAATCGCTGGGAGAAAACCTACCAGGAATGGCGGAAAAAAAACCCCGGCAAAGCGCAGCAGCTCGATGACGCGATCGAGAAAAAAGTGCCGGCCGATCTCTTCGAGAAGATTCCAAATTTCCCCGATGACACAAAGATCGCGACCCGCAAAGCCGGGAGCGAAGTGCTCCAGCCGCTCGCCCAGGCGATGCCATTCCTGATCAGCGGCAGCGCCGATTTGCACGGCTCGACGCTCAATTACATCAAGGACGGAGGCGAATTCACCCGCACCACTCCCGGGGGTCGCAACATCCATTACGGCATCCGCGAACATGGGATGTGCGCGATCATGAACGGCGTCGGCTATCATGGCGTCTTCCGCGCGTCTGGCGCGACGTTCCTGGTCTTCGCGGATTACTGCCGCGCTGCCATCCGGCTCGCCGCGCTCTCCCGTTTGCCGAACATTTACATCTTCACCCACGACTCCATCGCGGTCGGCGAAGATGGCCCCACCCACGAGCCGGTCGAGACCGTCGCGAGCCTGCGCGTCATGCCGCAGCTCGACGTCATCCGCCCGGCCGATCCCGAGGAGACCGCCGGCGCCTTCGTCGCCGCCGCCGAGCGGACCGATGGCCCGACCTTGCTTGCCCTAACGAGACAAACCGTTCCGCTCTTGAGCGAGATCGACGTGAAAACGCGCCGCGAAGGCGTGCGGAAGGGCGGCTACATCGCGAAGCAGGAAACCGGCAAACTCGACCTGATCCTGCTCTCCTGTGGGAGCGAGCTGCAGCACGCGCTCGCCGCCGCGAAAGAACTGGGCGAGGGGACGCGCGTCGTCTCGATGCCCTGCTTCGAACGCTTCGAACGCCAGCCGGAAAGCTATCGCGCGGAAGTCCTGCCCGACGAATGCCGGCGCCGGGTCGCGGTCGAAGCCGGTGTCCCCGAGATCTGGTCGCAATACGTTGGGCTCGACGGCAAAACTATCGGCATCCAGCGCTTCGGAATGAGCGCCCCTGGGAGCGAAGTGATGAAAGAACTCGGCATCGACGCCCAGCACGTCATAGACGCCGCCAGGTCGTTGGAGTAACGCAAGCTTCCATAGAGCCATGCCCGGGCAGGGAGATGCAAGCTGGAAACTTGCTCTACCTTACATCGGCTCGCGCTCTTCTCTCGCTCGGTCTTCGAAGCGGGTGAATTCTTTCCGGAACGTGAGCGGGACGTCGCCGGTTGGACCGTTGCGCTGTTTTGCGATGATGAGGTCGGCTTTGCCTTCGGTCTCGTCTTTTTCTTCGTCGGTATCGGCGTAGTATTCTTGCCTAACGAGAAGACCGACGACGTCCGCGTCCTGCTCGATGCTGCCGGATTCGCGCAGGTCGCTCAAACGCGGCCGGCCTTTGCTGTCGCCGGTCCGGTTCTCCGGATTTCGGTTGAGCTGGGCCGCGACGATGATCGGGATCTTGAGCTCTTTCGCGAGGCCTTTGATGCCGGCGGAGATCTCCGAGATTTCGATTTGCCGGTTCTCCTGCCCGCGGCGCGAGGTCGAGCGGAGGAGCTGCAGGTAATCGATCACGATGAGCTCGATCTCGTACTGCGAACGCATCCGGCGCGCCTTGGCGCGCAGCTCGAGGATGTTCAAGCCCGGGCTGTCATCGATGAAAATTTTTGCCTCCGCGAGTTTCGACGCGGCGGCAGTCAGCTTCGGGAAATCGCGTTCGGCCAGGAAGGTGCCGTCGCGCACTTTTTGCGAATTCACGCCGGCGCGCGAGCAGAGGAGGCGCTGGACGAGTTGCTGGGCGCTCATTTCCAGGCTGAAAACCGCGACCGGGCGCCCTTCGTTGACCGCGACGTGCTCGGCGATGTTCATGGCGAAAGCGGTTTTGCCCATGCTCGGCCGGGCCGCGATCACGATCATCTCGGAGGGATGCAAGCCGCTCGTCAGGCGATCGAAATCCTTGAAACCAGTCGCGAGGCCGGTGATGCCACCGTGCTGCTGATAGAGGTTTTCGATCGCCTCGATCGCGTCCATGACCTGCTCCTTCATGGAGAAGGCTTCGTTCTGGAAACGGTCCTCGCCGACCTTGAAGATTTTTTGTTCTACTTCGTCGAGCAGGTTGTCGACTTCGTCCTGCTCCTCGTAGGAACGCCGCGCGCCCTCGGTGCAGGCGCTGATGATCTCGCGCAGGATATATTTGTCCCGAACGATATCGAGGTAATAGCCGACGTTGGCCGCCGTCGGGACAAACGTGAAAAGACTGGTGACAAACGAGGCGCCGCCGACGGTGTCGAGCAGGTTCCGGTCGCGTAGCGCCTGGGTGAAGGTGATGAGGTCAATGCCCTGGCTGGTGTTCCAGAGATCGATCAGGACGGTGTAAATCGTCTGGTGCGCCGGGATATAGAAATAGCTCTCGGAGACTTTTTTCTCCACGACCGCGTTGATCGCGTCGCGCGGGGAGATAAGCATGGAGCCGAGTACGCCCTGCTCCGCCTCGACGCTGTGCGGGAGGGCGCGGTGAATATCCGGTGAAGAAGTTGTGAGCTTCTGCCGTTCCGGGTTCGCCCCTCGCTCCGGCCATTCTCGGCCGGACCCGTTTCCGGGTTCTTTCCGAGTTTTCTCTTCGGCTCTCGCAGAGCCTCGAGAATCTCTCGGCATTTAGTTTGGGCGTTTGCGGGGACCGCGGGACTTCTCCGTTTCTTCCGCCGGAGCTGCTTCCGGTTTTGGTTCCTCGGAAGATTTGACGTTGAATTTGAAAGAGGCTTTCACGTCGGGGTGCAACTTGAGGGGCACCTCATGTTCGCCGGTCGTCTTGATCGGATGCTCCATCACGAACAAATGCCGATCGATCTCGCGGCCGATCTCGTTCTTCAAGCGCTCGGCCAGATCGTTCGCGGTAATGGAACCGAAAGCCTTCCCGGTTTCGCCGGTGAGGAGGGTAAAGGTGACCTTGAGCTTAGCGATGCGGCGAGCGAGCTCTTCCGCTTCGTTCAATTCCTTGGCTTCCCGCTCGGCCCGCTTCGCTTTCAGCGTATCGAGCTGCCGCATCGAGCGCGGCGTCACTTCGTAGGCTTTGCCGGTCGGCAAAAGGAAATTGCGCGCATAACCGCGACGCACTTTGACCACATCCGCTTCGGCACCAAGGCCGGGGACGTTTTCCGTGAGAATGATTTGAGTGGAAGGCATGAGAATCTGGCAGCTGAATTTCGACGCGCACCATCCGATGACGGACGGCTCGGGGGACGGAATTATAGAACGCGAGTTCGGCCTGTCAATATTGGCCGCGGAACGGCCTTAGACCATCCCGAGTTTCATCCGGCCGGCTTCGCTGATCATGCTCTGGTTCCAGGGCGGATCCCAGACCAGTTGCACGTCGGCTTCGTCGACTCCTTCGAGGGTGAGGATTTTGCTCTGCGCGTCGTTCGCGATCGCCGGGCCCATTCCGCAGCCGGGGGCAGTCAGCGTCATCTTCACTTCCACCTTCGAGCCGCCTTCCGGTTTGTGGATCAGCTGGCAATCGTAGACCAGTCCGAGGTCGACAATGTTGACCGGGATCTCCGGGTCGAAGCATTGGCGCAGTTGATCCCAGACCGCTTTTTCGTCAGCCGGCCCGGCGGCGGAATCGGTCGCGCCGTTCGTGGTGGCAGGTTTCTCGAGGCCGAGCGCGTCGAGATCTTTTTCGGAAACGCGGGAAAGGCCCTGGTAGGTCGCGATCGTGTAGCTACCGCCGAGGGTTTGCGTGATCACGCCGGGCGTGCCGGCTGGGATGGTGGTTTTGGTTCCGGCCGGAATCTGGATTGCTTCCACGTCGCGGGAGAGAGTGAATTCGGTGTTTTCGTGCATGGCAAAAGTTTCGTTAGGCTAGGAGTCGAGGACGATTTTCAATTTGGGCTTAGATGTCGCGGGCGCGGCGAACGACTCGATCAGGGTCGGTGCTCTGGCGGTGGCCGCGGGAACAGGAGCGGGCGCGCCGCCGAGCGCGGAACGCAGGGCGCCCTCGACCAGTTGCGCGCAATGAATTTTCACCGGGGGCAGGGCGCCTAACGGCGCCGCCAATTCTTCGCCGGAGAGCGACATTGCTTCGTCGACCGTTTTCCCGGCGAGCATCTCGGTCGCGACGCTCGCGACCGCGATCGCGGTCTGGCAGCCGAAGGTCTGGAAAGTCGCGCGATCGATCACTTTGCGGCCGCCTTCTTCCTTGAACTTGACCCACATCCGCAGCATGTCGCCGCAATCGGCGCTCCCGACCGTGCCGATGGCGTCGGCGTTTTCCATCTCGCCGAGGTTCTGCGGATTCTTGACTGCCGCTTCGATGCGTTTCTCGAGGTCGTGGTTCATGCGTTTTCCAAATGGTAACGGGGCAATTTCGGGTCGACCTCCGCGCTCCAGGCATCGATCCCGCCGCGCAGGCTCTTGATGTTGGCGAAGCCGTGCCCCTGGAAATAAGCGGCCGCGTCCATGCTCCGCGCGCCCTGGTGATCGTAGATAACGAGAAGATCGGTGCGCGACCAGTTCGCGAGGATTTCCTGGGTCAGCTCCTGGGTGAAAAGCTGCGCGCTCGGGAGCTGAACCGCATCGAATTCCTCGCGGGTCCGGACATCGAGAAGGTGGATCGTTTCGCCGGCAGTGAGACGTTCGGAAAGTTTACGCGGCTCGATCTGCATCGCGCGATCGGCGGTGTCGCTCGCGAGGATGTGCTCGGTCACTTCATCCGTGTCGAGGTTCTCGTTGCGGGCGCAGACGCCGGCGAGCGTTTCCTCCGGCGCGAAGCCGCAACTGCTGCAGCCGCCGATGTGATAACGGCGAAAAAGCGCACGCTGCGCCCCCGGGAATTGCTCGAGCAGCTCGCGCATCGTGATGCTGGGGTTGATCGCGGCGGCGGAGTTCATTCTTTCTAAAGTTAGGTGTGCGCCCCTATTCCGCAAGACGTGGCGAGTGCTCCGGGCAGCGGGGGGGGGGCGCGGGGGGGGGGTGGGGGGGGGCCCGCGCCCCCGATCAGAGCCCTGGGTCCGTAGGAAGAGAGTGGCGGCGGGGGGGGCGCACCCACCC
>JBBSLW010000045.1:0-17397 GCA_038233495.1 Chthoniobacterales bacterium
AGAAGGCCTCAACGAGCTTGGGACGCGGGCACTAGTGGACTGTATCATTGATAACGTGAGTAGGTATGATAGGGTGGTGGATGGAAAGATGAAGGATAGTGGTGGCTCCGCCGGAGCGCTTGGAACTCAAACGCCGCGCCGCTTCGCGTGTGGGGCGGGCCGATGATGCCAAACGCGCCAAGCTCATTCTCAAGTTGGCCGCAGGGCAGTCTTATCGGGAGATCATGACGGCGTTGGAATGTAGCCAGAACTATATCGTGCGCTGGAAGAGTCGTTTCCTGGCCGAGCGCATCGGGGGGCTCTATGCACGCCATCGCGGCCGAGTGCCGGCCAGGAATGCGGCGCAGATCGAAGCTCGTATTTTGGCCCAGACACGGCGCGCTCCGGCGGATGGCTCCACCCACTGGAGCACTCGGAAGCTGGGAAAAAAGCTCCGCCTCAGCCACAACAGGGTAGCGCGGGTCTGGGCCCGGGCCGGGTTGCAGCCTCATCGTCTGCGCCGCTACATGGCGAGCGATGATCCCGATTTTGAGGCCAAGGCAGCCGACATCATCGGCCTTTACCTCAAGCCGCCGGCCAACGCCGCGGTCTTCTGCGTGGATGAAAAGACGGCCATTCAGGCGCTGGACCGCTTGGACCCCGTCCTGCCTCTCTCCCCCGGCAGAGCGGAACGGCATGGTTTCGAATACCGTCGCCACGGCACCCTCTCACTTTATGCCGCCTTGGAGACGCGCACCGGGGAGGTTCTGGGCAAAACCGCGCTGCGCCATACCAGCGCGGAGTTTGTCGCCTTCCTGGGCGAGATTGTGGCGCACCAACCGGCGGGCCGCCCGCTCCACATCATTGCCGACAACCTCTCGGCGCATAAGACCAAGGGAGTGGCCGAGTTCCTGCAAACCCATCCGCAGGTGAGACTTCATTATACGCCCACCTACTCTTCCTGGCTCAACCAGGTCGAACTCTGGTTTTCCAAAATCGAGCGCGATCTGATCGCGCGGGGCATCTTCACCTCGGTCGCTGATCTGCGCCGCAAACTCACGCGCTACATCCGACACTACAATAAGTCTCCCAAAGCCTTCAAATGGTCGTGGCGCGATCCCTCCCACCGCATCAATCCCACTCACGCTTCAAGTGATACAGGCCACTAGTTTTATCGGTTTCGGCGAAATAAAAGAAACCAATGCGTTAGGGGCTGGCGTTTCATCTGCGAGCAGCGCAATCAGGCGCCCGCTCTACCGAAAGCAGCTCTCTCTCATGTATCATCATATCAAGAAACTCATGTTCACCGTGCAGGTGGGCGAATCGGACCCGCGCTTTGGCAATATGCTCCTCGAGCAGTTTGGCGGCGCGAATGGGGAATTGGCGGCCGCCATGCAATATTCGGTGCAGGGAATCAACTGCGAGAACATGGCCTGCAAGGATTTGCTCATGGATATCGGCACCGAGGAGCTGAGCCACCTGGAAATCATCGGCACCCTGGCGCGCATGCACTTGAAACCGATGAAAAAAGATGCGGACGCCGCCGAACACGACCCATTGATCGCGATCGCGGGCGGCGGCGGAGTGGCGCTCTGTAATTCGATGGGCACATCCTGGACCGCGGATTATCTCAAGGTCACCGGCGAACTGGATGTGGATTTGCGCGGTAACATCGCCGCGGAAGCGCGGGCGAAAATCGTCTATGAGCGGCTGATCGACTTTTGCGATGATTCGGGGACGAAGCAAGCATTGCAATTCCTCATGACCCGCGAGATCACCCACATGCGCGCCTTCACGCAAGCGCTGGAGAGCCTGGGCAAGCCGCCTTTCTCCATCGGAAAGATTCCGCCTACGCCCGTGATCGTGGATCAGTATTACAACGACTCGACCGGTAAAGGCGATGACGGCGAAATTGACACGACGGGCCCGTGGAATGACAACGACGAGATTACAGTAATCGATTCGCCTGCGCTGGAAGAATTCCAGGTGTTGAAGGCGACGCCGAAATCCGGCCAGACGACTCTGGATAAGAAGAAAAGCTCGAGTAAGTCCCGCAAGTAGACCGCATCACCCTGGCTGAGCTTGTCTTGAGCGAACCGCGAGCAGGTAACTGCTCGCGGTTTTTCTGTCTTGCGCTGCTGGCGCAAGAGTTGGCGCTCGAGCCGGGACGGGTTTGTAATGATCGCGGGGAAATAAAAGCATCTTTTCTGCGTCCCGGCGGCGATTCCGTGGTGGAAGTGAACGCCTCGCCGCGGGCAACGCGGGCCGCGTCTCATCCCATCAATCGCATCACCAGACATAAGGAGACCATATGGCAATCACACCACACTCAGATCCCAACCTCATCCGCACAGAACCGGTCCGCGCAGAGCGTGATCGTGGCTTCGAGGAGACGCGCGATTTCGAGCATGCGGACCATAATGACCATCTGCACTTCCTCCGCCGCGCTTCCTGGGGAGCGATCTTCGCCGGCACCGCCGTCGCCGTGGTCGTGCAGATCATGTTCACACTTCTCGCGATCAGCTTCGGCCTCGCCTTAGTGGACCCGCGCACGGAGAGCAACCCGATGAACGGCGTTGGTGTGATGGTGGGAGTGTGGACCGCACTCGGCGCGCTCGTCGCTTTATTTGTCGGCGGTTGGATCGCCGGACGATTGGCGGGGACGGCGGAAAAATTTGAAACCACCCTGCACGGCGTCGTCACTTGGGCGGTGGTGACCTTGATCGTCTGCTGGACGATGACGAGCGCGCTCGGCAGCGTCTTGAACACGGCCACCAGCGCCTTGGGCAGCGCCCTGCGCATGGCCGGGCAAGGCATCAGCGCCGTGGTGCCGGATAACGCGAGCTTGCCCGACGTTTCCGGCCAGGAGGCGCGGAGCACGGCGCAAACCTTTCTTCAGCAGATGGGCATCTCGCCCCAAACCGTGGATCAATATCTCACCAGCTCACGGCAGCAACTCGGTGACGCCGCCACCGCCGCGGCCACCAACCCGCAGCAGGCCTATGAGGAGATCACGACCGCGCTCACCAACATCGCGCAACGTGGCGGCAACATCGCGCAAACCGTCAGCACAGAGGATGCAGCCAACGTGATCGCGAAAAACACCGGCGTCTCACAAGAGAAAGCGAACGAACTCGCGCAACAGTGGAAGCAGCGCATCGAGCAGACCAACTTTAGCGGACGAGCACAGCAGGCAGTTAACCAGGCCCAAACCGGCCTCGCGAAAGCGGGCGATGCGGTGGCGGGCGGCATTTCCAGCGCTGCGGCCTGGGCGTTTGTCTCCATCTTTATCGGACTGATTGCGGCCGGGCTGGGTGGCTTTCTAGCCGTGCCGAAGCGTGGAATTCCGGCATGAACCAGACTCTTGCCCGCTTCAACGAAGAGGTCATGACGCGCGACAATGCGTGGACCGTGGTCGGCATCCTGACCGTGGTGGTCGGCGCCACCGTAGGCCGGACTCTCCTCAAAAGTGGCTGGCGTGCGGTGACCGGAAACGAGCCGCCGAAAGATCCCGACGCCGACGATACGAGTTGGAAACAGGCGCTCACCTGGGGAGTTCTTACCGGCGCAATCATAGGAGTGGTGCGCGCCCTTTCGCACAAGAGCGCCAGCGCGTTCGAACGCCGGTGGGGGTAGGTAAAACAGAGGGCAGGACAAACAGAAGATAACAAAAAGAGGAATCGGAGGGCGCCCTTCTCGTCCGGGGTAATTTTCGTTCCCTTTGTTTTTTCTGTTCTGCGGGAGCGCACCGACATGGCGGCCGGATCTTCGAAGGTTGCGATCTATGCGGCGATCGGCGGCAATTTCGCAATCGCGATCATGAAGTTCGTCGCGGCTGCGCTTACAGGCAGCTCCGCGATGCTCTCGGAAGGCATTCACTCGCTTGTCGATACCGGCAACGGCGGGCTGCTCTTGTTAGGCATCCAGCGCAGCAAACAACCCGCTGATGCGGCCCATCCGTTCGGCCACGGGAAAGAACTCTACTTCTGGTCGCTCATCGTCGCGGTCTTAATCTTCGGAGTGGGCGGCGGCATCTCCACTTACGAAGGCATCCTGCATATGCTCCACCCGGCGCCGCTGCAGGATCCGACCTGGAGCTATGTGGTCCTGGGTCTGGCGGTCGTCTTCGAGGGGATCGTCTTCGTGATTGCGCTCCGCGAATTTCAGAGGCAGATCGAGAAAGGCGACAACATCTGGCAGGCCGTCAGGTCGAGCAAAGACCCGTCCACTTTCACCGTGCTCTTCGAGGATGCGGCTGCGCTCCTCGGTTTGCTGGCGGCGTTCGCGGGAATTTTCTTCTCGCACTACTTCGCGCTTCCTGTGCTCGATGGCGCGGCTTCGGTGGTCATTGGTCTCATCTTGGGAACGGCGGCCGCGTTCCTCGCTTACGAGAGCAAGGGATTGCTCATCGGCGAAGGAGCCGATCCGCAAACCTTGGAAAACATTCGCGCGCTGGCGCAGTCGGATCCTGGAGTAGGCCGGATCTTGAATCCCCTCACGATGCACTTCGGCCCGGATACCGTCCTGCTCACGATGGACGTGCAATTCCAGCCGAAACTCTCGGCCGCGGAAGTGGAGACTGCAGTCGATCGGCTGGAGAAAGCCATTCGCCAGCGTCACCCAAAGATCAAGCACATCTACATTGAGGCGGGCGCGATCGGCTCGAGTAACCGGGAAGCAACTGCTCCGGGGTAGGAAAGCGACGCTTTGTCAGGAAGAGATTTACGCACGCAAAACGTTCGGCGGATGCGATCTGCTTATATGCTTTACACTATCGCAATCATTCTGCTCGTGCTCTGGCTCATCGGCTGGCTCGGCTTCCATATTCTCGGCGGGTTTATTCACATCCTGGTGGTCCTGGCCGTGATCGCTGTGGTGATCGCCTTGGTGCAAAAGGCTTAGCCGCGCCGCCGGTAGCCGCAGCCAACGCATCGAGGCGGCTTTCTTTCGCAGTACAAACCGACGCGACCCGTCTCCGTGATTCCGCGCGTTTCCCTCTCCGTCGGCGTGAGGGTGGCGCTGGCTGTCCTGGGCCTGCTGCTCGCGCTCTGGCTCCTCACTCGGCTCCAGGGTCTCATCGTTCTTTTGTTGCTCTCCGCCACTCTGGCCACGGGAGTCTTCCCGGTCGTGCAGTGGCTGGAAACACGTGCGTTCCCGCCGAATGGGTGGCGCCTGCCCCGATGGATTCCCATCTTCTGCACGCTGCTCGCCATTGTCGCCGCGGCCTTGGGAATTTTCTATTTTCTTGGCTCTGTTATCTGGAGGGAAGCGACTCAGGCGTGGGACGATTTCCCTTCCTACATGGATGGATTGAACGGCTGGCTGGCCGGCGTGCGTGAGCATTTCCCGCAGATCCCATCCACTCGCCAGATCGCCCTGACCGCGCAAAAACAAATCGGCCTGACCGGACAATATCTGTGGCAGACCACTTCTGCATTGCTCGGCGTGCTGGGCGTCATCGGCTCTGCCCTCACCGTGCTCGTGCTCACTTTCTATATGCTTCTGGAAAGGGAGAAATTGCGCGCCGCATTCCTTTCGCTCATCCCTCCCGCGCACCAGAAAAAGGTCGATGAGACCACCGCGGAAGCCCTGCGCACGATGGGCGGCTGGCTGCGCGGCCAGGTCATCCTCGTGTTCCTCATGACCATTCTCATTTCGATCGCGATGGCGCTTCTCGGTTTGCCGCATCCGATCCTGCTCGGGATGGCGGGCGGACTGGGTGAGCTCATTCCGATGGTGGGTCCGATTGCCGCCGGCTTGATCGCTGTGCCGCTCGCCTTTCTCCTCCTGCCTCTCTGGGTTGGGATCGCCACGGTGGTGTTTTTCCTCGTCCTCTCCATCGTCGAGGCCAATGTGATCGTGCCCAAAGTCATGCAGGCCAACGTGGACCTCCCGCCGATCTTCACCGTCGTGACAGTGCTCGCCGGGGCGACTCTCTATGGAGTGGCGGGCGCGCTCCTCTCGCTGCCTCTGGCGGCGGCGCTGCGCGTTTATCTGCGGCGGCTGGTCGTGCCCGCGATTCAGAAAAAATGACGTTCGCTTTCCCGCGCCAGCTGGCCCGGCGAATCCGCGATTGCGTTCCGCGCTGGCTCGCCATCGTCGGTTACGCGGCGCGCGATTTTGTGATCGATGGCGGCCCGCATCTCTCGGCGGCGATCGCTTTCTACGCCATCCTCTCGCTCTTCCCTCTCGCCCTCGCTGGCGTCTCTATTGCCGCCTGGTTCATCGATCCGCAATGGGCCGTCGAGCAGGCCAGCGGCATTCTCGGCGGAATGACCCCGCACGCCGACACCATTCGCGACATCATCGAAAAGGCGATCGCCTCCCGCAGCCAGGCCAATCTGATTTCCATCGTTGTGCTCCTCTGGGCCGGGAGTCGCGTCTTTGCGGTCCTGATTCGGGCGCTCAATATCGCGTGCGACGTCGATAACCCCTACGGCTTTTTCCGCCGCCTTCTTGTCGAACTGGGGATGCTGCTCTCCGTTGGGCTGCTTTTCCTCGGCGCTCTGGTGGTCGATCTGCTCGCCCCAGCACTCGGCTACGTCCTCGGGGCGATCCCCCACGGCAAGGCGGCGGGGCTTACCCTCATCGGCTGGACGCTGCCCGCGCTCCTTCTTGCGGTCAGCTTTTTTTTTCTCTACAAATTCGTCCCGCGCCACCGCTGCAACTGGCAGAGCGCAGCGCTCAGTGCGGCCATTGCCACCGTCTTCACCCTCGCGGCGCGGCCTCTTTTTCTCACCTACGTCGGCCGGCTGGCCAGCTACAGCCACATCTATGGCTGGCTGGCGATCGGTATCGTCCTGCTCGTCTGGGCGGAGATCGTGGCCATCATCACGCTCTTCTGCGGCGAACTAGCCTCCCACATTCAGATGATGGCTTACGATGGCTTGAGCGGCACCGAGGTCAGCCGCCGCCATCGCCTGCGGTCGCCCGACCGCGGCGGGCAAGGTGGGTAGCCGCGGCAAGCATCGCCCGGCACCGACTACGTCCGGGCGGCAGCGTTACGGTTTTACCAGACGATAGGAAGTGTTGAAAACGAGCGGGCCGTTTTTCGTGGTGATGGTGAAACTGAGATTACCGCCATCTTTCCCCGACGGCGTCGCCTTGCCGGCGATTTTGTGCGTCAATTCGGTCCCCTCCGCCGACGCCTGTCCCGCAAAAGTGATCGCCCGACCCTGGCGAATCCGGCGCAGTGCCGGCTCCGAGATTTTTATAAACAGGCGGCCTTTCTCGCTTTTAAAGAAATAGGGGAAAACCTTCAGCCGATAATCCCCCACGTAGTTCTCACCTTGGCGGCGGAGTGCGCCTACAATCAGCTTGGCCGTCCCGCCGGAAAGGGAGCTAGAGCTGGTCGCGACGAAAAAATCCGGGTCGCCGATTACGGTGGCCGGCGCCGGGGAAAAATTCGCTCCCAATCCCAGGAGCAAGAGGACGATCAGCGACGCGCTCAGTCGACGGCGTCGCAAGGGGCCGCCGCTTTTCGCTTCCGTGGAGGTGTGACTCATTCCCAAGACAAACGCCGCTCCCTCCCCGGTTGGCCGTGAACAAGACTGGAAAGCGCAGATTTCCCACCGGAACGGCCGAAGTCTGCGAGCGTGACGTTAGCCTAACGAGATTTTTCTTCGTCTTCACTGCCTGCGCTTTCTTGTCGCTGAGCACCGGCTGCATCCGGGTGTTCTTCTTGGTCGAGCCGGCGACCGTGGTCTTGGGCCGGTTGGCGGAATCAGGCAGCGCGGTGCGGGCTTTGGCGGTGACGGTCATCTTTTTCTTTTCTGCGGGCATGAAAGAGTATCGCGCGTGCGCGCCTTTCTGGGCGGGTCTCTAGGGACTCGCCTTCTCCTTGAAACCCTGCACATCCATTAGGGTGGAGGGGCCACTCTCGACTGCTTTCCCGATGACGCTGAAGCTTCCATCGGTTTCGAGGACGACGGCCTTGGCCTGATTAAGGTAGGCAAAGCCCTGGTTGCGGAGCGCGGCGCGCACCTCTTGGTCCGTCACCCGCGTGCGGCGGAGCGCGTCGCTTTGGAACTCTCCATGCCAGAAGAGCAAAGTCGGTTTGGCTTTTACCAGACCCGAGAAAGCGTCCGAACGGACCGATAGCCAGGTGACGAGAAACTGGAGCATGACAAGGATGACCAGGCCGGTCACGCCTTGCACAATGGTGATTTCTTTCGAGAGCAGAATCGTGGCGAGGGTGGAGCCGAGAGCGATGGTGACCACGTAGTCGAAAGCGTTCCACTTCGAGAGGGTGCGCTTCCCGCAGAGACGCAGGAGGAGAATCAACAGGACGTAGGCGACGACGCCGGAGATCAGCGTCTTCACGATGGGAAACCAGCCGTCGAAAAACATCATCGTCTCTGAATCGCTTCCGCGGACTTGGGTGCGGGTGTGCGACATACCGGTCGCGACCTCGGCTACTCGGGACTTAAATAGGTCCCGGCCAGCCCACCGCTTGACGCAATCTGAAACGGCCGCATCGCTGCCCAATCGCGATCTATGAGCAATGAAACTATCATCCAGCTCATTCAGACAATTCACCTTATGCCTCATCGCAGCGGCTTCCGCGCTTGCCTTGAGTGCCTGCGACTCCAAGACGGAAAACGCGCGCGAGGACGCCGCCGAACAAAAAGCCGATAATATGGAAAACAAGGCCGATGCGGTGCGCGAGACCGGTGAGAAAAAGGCCGATGCGATCGAATCGCAAAAAACGATGTCGAACGATCACTCGACCAACGCCACCATGGAAAACAAGGCCGACGCAACCCGCAACGCTACTGAGCAAAAAGCGGACGCGATGGAAAATAAGGCGGACGCGGTTCGCGATCAGAGCCCGGCTCCTACTCCGTAATTAGACAGCACATCATCGCGGTCGTATCCTGCTTCGGGGATGCGACCGCAGTGCGCGCGAGCGATCGCGCGTTTCAGCTTTGCGCGCCCAGGTCAGACGGCTCAGAAGGGGAGGAGTCAACGCTAGTCGACCGGAGAGGGAATCCGCCTGATCGGCTTAGTAAGTCCGCGGGCCGCGGGCCTGCGCCCGGTTCGGGCCGGGATTTCCGCGGGACGACCCGACGAAACGGTTGAGCAGGGAATAGACCCCCTTGAGAACGATCAGTCGAAATATCCAACGAAATATAAAGCTCATTATTTCCTTCCAGTTTCGGCGCAGGCCCATGCAATCCGTCTACCATAAGAATCGCGGATCGAATGGTCCCCGACCGCTCTTGCGGCCAGATATTCCGGCCCCAGCCGATTTTCTCTCAGCGCCGCGCCGCGACTTTCCGAACCGAGCGGATTATTGGCCGGCCGGGGCGCCCATCTCGCGTTTGTTAGGCGGAGCGGTCTTCTGCTGCGTCGGTCCCTCGCGCTGCTTCGTTCTCTCTTCCGCCTCGGCTTCCCAGCGCGGTTTAGTCCCTTCTTCTGGGGCGGGCCAGCCTTCGCGTTGCTGGCTGCGATCGCCTTCGCCAGCCTCAGTCTGATCGTGGAACAACTGCACCTGCGTGTCGTAAGGCATGTCGATCCCGGCGGCGTCGAGGCCTTCTTTGATTGCTTGTAAAACCTTCGCGCGCACGTGCACCACGTCGGCTCGGTGGCTGTGCGTCCACCAGCGCGCGCGGATCGTCACCCAGCTCGCCGACAAGTCCCACGGCAAAGCTTCCGGCGCCGGATCGCTCTCCACCTCCGCGACCCTGCCGATCGCTTGCCTGATCACTTCGCAAGCATGACCAATGCCGTCGCCGTAACCGATCCCGACGTCGTACTGGCTGCGCCGTTTCTCGTGCGCGGTCTTCACCAGCACGGCATTCGTGTAGATCTGGCTGTTCGGAATCACGATCCGCTCGCCGGCGTAGGTCCTGATGATGGTCGCGCGCGTCTCAATGCGTTCCACCGTGCCTCCGTGATCGTTCACCTTGATCTGGTCGTGAATCGCGAAGGTTGCCGCAGCAGGATGAGCAAACCGGCGAGCCAGTTTTGGAGGATGTCCTGAAACGCAAATCCGATCGCGACCGAGCTGACCCCGAGACCGGCAATGAGATCCCCCGGTTTGAGACTGGGAATGATGATGGTCGCGGCGAAGAGAAAGCCGAGAAGCAAAAGCCCGACCTTGGCGAAACCGCCTAACAAGTTCCCCAGGTCCCGCCTTTCCCGCCTGACGAAATGCCGCTGGATGAGATGGCGCGCGAAAAGGGCCAGGCCGTAAAAGATCGCGAGGAGAACGAGGGCGACGACGATATTCGGCAAGAGCCGGGTGCCTCCATCGACCCAGCTATCGAGGCGGGTGCGCGCGCCCGCCAGGCTGAAGTCGACCGTCTGCGGCTGATCCTGCGGAGTGGCGGCAGCGAGGATGCGCAGGCTGAACATCGGCTACTTTAGCCGGTCCGGGGCTGATTCTCAATCGGACCGGTGCAAGGTGAAGAAGGTCAGCTCCGGCCGGCAGTTGATCCGCACCGGGAAAGTGCTGAACCCGATCCCGCGATTGACGTAGAGACGATTGCCGGGTTGGCCGTAGCCACCGATCCAGCCGTCGACGTGCACTTGCTCATCCGCTTGCAGCGCCATCCACGACCACGTTTCGGTAAAGGGGACGCGAATCTGTCCGCCGTGGGTGTGCCCGGCGAGCGCGAGCGGCGCCGTTCGGGGCGGTAAGCCGGCAAAGGAATCGGGATTGTGCATTAGAACAATTCTTGGAGCGCCGGCGGGAATTTGGGCGACCGCAGCAGCCGGCCGGTCATGGCTGGCGTAGCGCGAGCCGATCCCGGCGAGATAGAGTTTCGCCGCGGAGCTGGAGTTTTCCTTTCTGCCGTTGTCGTTAGGCGAAGGAAGCGGCTGCGCCGCATTTTCCAGAACGCGGATGCCCGCGCCCTCCAGCGCCGCCCGCATCGCCTCGGCGATGCGGTCGTTCTTGATCGAGTCGGGGTGGTTCATCCCGTAATCGTGATTACCCAGCACCGCATAAACCGGAAGCCCTGCCCTAACGAGCGGCTTGACGAGAGCGACCGCCCTTTCGACTTCCTGGCGGAAGGCGTGGGTGTCCTCGCGTTCGAGATCGTCCCGCTCATCTTCATCGGTCGGCTTGTAGACAAAATCGCCCGCGATCAGGACAAGGGCGGGTTTCTCCTGGATGATGCGATCGACGATCCGCCGGTCGGTTTCCTCGTTGCCGAGCCACATTCCAATCTGCAGGTCGGCGATCAGCGCAATCCGCTGGCCGCTCCACTCGTTAGGCAGGCCGGGGATTTCCGCTTTCTCTTCTTTCACTTCGATCAAGCGCGGCTCGACCAGTGCGCCATAGACGAGAAGCAGCAGGAGGACGCTCCCCAACCCGATCCCGGCATATTTGATCTGGTTCCAGCTCATCACGTCATTGATCGGGCAAACAAGTCGCGGTCGCGAATGAACTCAGGCAGACCCGCAGACAAAAAACAGGGCCGCCCTGAAGTGAGCGGCCCTGCTTGAAGTGTCGTGCGAAATTATTTATTCGGCGGCGACGTTGATGCTCTCGGCCAGCTTGGTCAACTTCTTGTCCGTCGCGCCTTCTTCATCGAGCGTCTTCTGGAGAAGCCTGGCCCCGTCCTTGTCGCCTAACAAATTGGCGTAAGTGCGAGCGCAGCCGTATCCCGCCATCTCGTAATGCTCGACCCGCTGAGCCGCGGAAATGAGCCCGGCGTCGCGCACGTCCTCATCTGCGTCCTCCTCGATCATTTCCGCGCCTTCCTTGATCAGGCCTTCCATGCCTTTGCATTTCGGGCCGCGCGTCGTTTCATCGTGGCTTTTCAGAATCTTCTCCAGGCGAGCGGCGTGCTCTTTGGTCTCTTCGAGATGCTTCTGGAAGCCAGCCGTCAGCTTCGAGCTGCTCGCCGCTTTCGCCATTTTGGGGAGAGCTTTGATGATCTGGTTTTCCGCGCTGTAGAGGTCTTTCAGCTCGTGAATGTATAGGTCTTTAAGTGTTTCTAGTTCCATACCGTGGGAATCGCGGATCGATGAGAGGACGGCCGCTTCGAAATCACGGTTTCCTGCTTCCAGTACAAGGCCGGCGCGTCAGCTACGGCTTTTGATAGCCGAGAACGCGTGGCTCCAGTTTTCCCGCGCGCGGGTCTTGTCGAAAAGTGATCCACGCCTCCCGCGTCGCGCGCCGGGGCAGGTAAGGCAGATCGAACTCGGCTGTCTCTTTCGCGCCGTCGGGCAAATGAAGAACGACGGAGAGATGCACGTTGGCGGCCGTCTCGTCGCCACGGTTGACCACCGTCACGGGAACCGCGAAATAGCCGTCGCGCGCCACCGGGCGGCCGAGTTCGAGGTGCGGCTCCGCCGGTTTTTCGCCTAACGAGAGCTGCTCATGAATAAGGATGCCCGCGGTCGCGAGGATCAGGACGAGAGAAAGCGCGAAAACGCTCCATTCAAGCCAGTTTTTTTTCGGCTTTTTCATTGTACAAGGAGCCGGCCGGCGGATGCGCCGAGGGTCGAAGCGAGACCGAGCACAATCGTCTCGGCCAAGGCGGTGAAGAGCGCGACCTGATCGAAACGCCCAAAAAACCAGAGCACCGCGGCCGTGATCGCGAGAGCGGTCGCGTAGCTCGTGATCGTCCCGATGAGTACGGAAGTGAGACCATTCTGGCTCACGAATCGTTTCGAGCCGGCAAACTCGATGTAGTAAAGAATCAGCGCAGTCAGGAGGAGCGAGAGAAGCATCAGCGCCAGGAGCTGCGCGACGGAGAGGCTGGTCGCGATCGCCACCACTTCCTCGGTCGGCGCGATATTGGCTGCGAAGAGCGTCGCCCCGCAGGCCGCGATCACGAGCTGTCCGCCGAAACGAACTTCGTTAGGCGCAGAGGTTTCCTTTTTTTTCTCGTCATCTCCCGAGAGGCCGAGTTGGGCGGTGCCGACCGAGATGCCGATCGCGACGGTCATCGCTTCGACCACGATCTTGCCGACGATCTCATCGAGGCTCATTTCGCTCGAAATCCGCCCGATCAGCCAGAGCAGGGCGACCGAGACGAGCAGGCCGATCCCGAGTTCCTCGACCGAATCGATCAGCACCTCCGACCAGGAGGAATCGTCGTGCAGTCCAGCGTAATGATTATAGCCGAGCAGGAGGACGAATGTGGCCAACCCGTAGAGGAGCAAACGCAGCGGCCCGGCGATGAACCCGGTCCACCAGACCTCCATCGTATAAAGGAGCGGCAGGCTGAACATCAGACCACCGGCGACGCCGCGTGCGTATTCACGCAATGACTGAATCACCGTCGGCGCCGTCTCACCCTTCACTGCGGCGCAATGAAGCGCAAAACCGTCGCGGCGGCGAGTCTCTTCTCCCTTTTCCCTGCCGATAAGAATTGGACAGGTGCATCTGAAAAATTGCGCTAAATTCTGGTCACTTTACCGCAGCCAAAGCCCAAACCCACGCAATATGAAACGATTCAACCATCTGCACCTCATCGTCGTCACTCTCCTCGCCGGAATTTTCCTCGCGTCTCTTCCTCTGCAGGCCGCCAGAATTTCCGGGGACCCGGGTGGCCACACCAATCGCGGGGTGAAATACGCGAAAAAAAAGGAATACGAGAAAGCGGTCGAGGAATTCACCAAGGCGATCGAGTTGCAGCCGAAGGATCCGAAGAATTACCGCAACCGCGCGCTCACCTATCGGCTGATGGGCGAGACGAAAAAATCCCAGGCCGACTACGCCAAAGCGATTGAACTCAATCCCGAAACGGCCAAGTCGCGGATGGACCGCGCCCGGATGCTGCTGCGCGACAAGAAGCCGAAGGACGCAGTGGCGGAGCTTAGCCAGGTGCTCGAGGGCGAACCGCGCAATCGCCCGGCCCTCCGGCTGCGTGCCTACATTTACCTGCAGCAGGGTGAATGGAAAAAAGCGATCGCGGATTACGACGTCGCGATTAACACAATCTCGGAAATCGATATCGAGGGCCGCACCCGTCGCGGATTTGCTTATCGCAACCTGAAGCAATACGACAAGGCGCTGGAGGATTTCGACAAAGTGATCGAGGCCCGCCCGAAGGATGTCGAAGCCTATCGCCGCCGCATTTATGTCTATCGCGCGATGAAGCAGAACGACAAGGCGATCGCCGATCTCGAGACGATCCTGAAGTTGAAGCCGGACGACAAGGATGCGCAGGAGCAGTTAAAGGCGTTGCAGAAAAAAAAGCCGAAACAGGGCTGATATCCGATGCGTCGCCTAATGAAATCCTGGTCTTCCGACGCAAAGAGACAGCTTTTGCTCGGCAGTTGCCTACTGGCTCTGCCTGGCCTCGCCACGGCGGCTGATCCTGCCTCCTCTCCGTCGCCCTCGCCCCGCGCGGTCCCGGAGCATATCGCGACCCCAAACGTTTTTGCCGCCGATCTGCGCGTCGAGGTAAAAAACGGCGCGGTCACGCTGGACGGCACGGTGCGCGACGCCGCGGCGAAAAAGACTGCGGAAGAAATTGCCCAGCGCGCGCCCGGCACGCACGAGGTGACGAATCACCTTCGCCCCCGCGAATCAAATTAAGTGACCCGGAGCGCGGCGCACCTTCTCCGCCTAACGATCCTGCTGGAGGAGCTTTTGCGCCCGCTCCATGTCGCCGCGGATGATGCTCTGCTGCGTTTTCGCAAACGCCTGCACTTCCGGGTTGGTCTGGAGCGCCCCATTGCTCAGCTCCAGCCCGAAAAAATGAAGATAGTCGGTCTGCGCGATGTAATTCAGAAATTGTCGGCCAAGGGCGCGCCCCTTCAACTTCTGTAATTTTTCCACCTGCATTTGTTGATGGGCTCCCATCTGGTCAGGCAAAACGAGACGGGTCCGCCCGGCCAGGGTGCGCAGTTGGGCGTGCGCTTTGGTGCGATGGTCGAGCACCGCGCGCGCGAACTCTTTCACCTCCGTCCGCTCACTTTCCTCGGCCGCGATGGCTGCCATCCGCATGTCGCGTAACAGACCAGTCGCGGCCTCGTTCGCGAATGTCCTGTCCGTCTTGGTCACCCCGCCGCCGGGCACGACGGCTGCCGCCGAGCGAAGATCCGAGGAGAAAAACGCGCCAAGACAAAGCAGCCCGGCGACGGTCGAACTAACCCGTAGTTTTCGCGCGCCACCGCAGAATTCATTGATAAAGGATGCCGATTTCATCAAGAGCCGATCGCGCGTCGATCAGGCCGTGCGCGTGTGGATCTGTCGCCGGAAAGGAAGCGGAGAGCAGGATTTGCGAACCGCGGGCACCGCGCGCTGCGTATCCTATAAGATGAACATCACTCGACTGATCGCCGGATTCGCCACCTTTCTCCTGGGCTCGGAGGGAGCCCTTGCCGCAACTCCATCTCCCACCTCCTCGCCAACTGCCGGCCCTTTGCCTAACGAACAGATTTTGCGGGTCCAGCTTTTTCTCGACGAATCGCCCTTCAAGCCCGGCGTGCTCGATGGAAAATGGGGAGAATTTACCCGGAAGGCGCTGGCCCGTTACAAGCAGGCCAACGGAGGTGCCAGCGGGAGCTATGGCGATGAGCCGCCGGCGCGCTTCGATCTCCCCCTGCCGAACGATCAGCCCGCCGTCACGACCTACCGGCTTAGGTCCGACGACCAGCAATTCATCGGCTCGATCCCGGAAGATCACGCCGCCCAGGCGGAACTGGATCGCCTGCTTTACACGGATTTCCTCGAGCTGGTAGCGGAGAAATTCCATGCCCGGCAGGACTACATCCGCCAGCTCAACCCGGACTACGATTGGAACGGCGCAAAGCCAGGGGATTCCGTGAAGGTGCCCAATGTGGTGACGCCCTTCGACGTCGCAGAAGCGATCAGCCAGAAAAAGGAAACGGAAGCGGCCGAGAAAGCGGACAAGCTGAAGACGGAAGACGAGAAACCGGAAAACGAGCAATTCGCCATCTTCATCAAGGTCTCAGAGAAGATGCTGGAGCTGAAGCAAAACGGAAAACTGGTCGGCAGCTATCCCATTACGCCGGGCTCGGACTCGCTCCCGGCGCCGATTGGCGAATGGTTCGTCAAGGGCTTCGCCTGGATGCCGACCTTCCGCTGGGATGAAGCGATGTTGCAGCACGGGGAGCGGAGCGGTGACTCGTATCAGTTGCCTCCTGGACCTAACAATCCCGTTGGCATCATTTGGATGGAGATCAATCACAAAGGCAGCGGCATCCACGGCACGGAAGCGCCCGAAACGATCGGCCGCACCACCAGCCACGGCTGCATCCGGCTCTCGAACTGGGACGCGCTCGATCTGGCCAAAAAGGTGCTGCCCGGGGTGCATGTCACTATTCGTTAGGCCGGCATGATCTCTCGCTTGACACCTGTAGCTGCCTCGCTGTGGGAGGCACGGGAGTGCGGATTGCGTCGTCCGGCAATCCATGCGAACAACCTTTTCTCCCGCGCTTCGCAGAGTGAAGCGGCTCCATTCCCGCACCAATGAAAACCTTCCTTGCCACCTACTGGGAACGGCTCTCCAGCACCTACTGGTTTATCCCCACAGTCATGGCGGTCAGCGCGACCGGGTTCTCCTTCCTCACCGTTCACTTCGACTCGGTCATCAACGCCAAATGGGCCCGCACCGCCGGCTATATCTGGGGCGGCGGGCCGACCGGCGCGCGCAGCGTCCTCTCGACGGTCGCCAGTTCCACGATCACCGTCGCCGGCGTCGTTTTCTCGATCACGATCGTCGCCCTGACCCTTGCTTCGTCGCAATTCGGGCCGCGTCTCCTGCGCAATTTCATGAGCGACCGCGGCACCCAGATCGTTCTCGGGGTGTTCACCTCCACTTTCCTCTATTGCCTGCTTGTTCTGCGCACCGTCCGCGGCACCGAGGCGACCAGCGTCATCCCATTTCTCTCCGTCACCTGCGGCGTCGTCTTCGCGGTCGCGAGCGTGGGATTTCTCATTTTTTTCATCCACCACGTGTCCAATTCCATTCTCGTCGGGACGATCCTCGGCCGCGTCGCGCAGGAGCTTCAGCACAGCATCGAACGCCTTTACCCCGACGCGCTGGACGGTTCGCCGCGAGAGAAAGCAGGCGACATCGCCGCGAAACTCCCGCCCGACTTCAAGGATGAAGCGCAACCGCTCGAATCGCACGAGAGCGGGTTTATCCTGACGATTGCCAATGAACAACTGATCGAGCTGGCGGCGCATGAGGGACTGATCATTCGACTCTGCCGGCGGCCAGGCGATTTCGTCGCCGAGGGTTCCACCCTTGCCCTCGGGTGGCCGGGCAATAAGATCACCGACGAGTGCCAGGAGCAATTTCAAAACTCCTTCTTCTTCGGCTGGCATCGCACGCCGGTCCAGGACGTCGAATACGCGATCGATCAACTGGTCGAGGTGGCGGTGCGCTCCCTCTCGCCGGGAATCAACGATCCCTTTACGGCCATGAGCTGCATCGAGTGGCTCGGCGTCGCGCTCATCCAGGTGGGCCGGCGGCAGATTCC
>JBBSLW010000046.1:0-16904 GCA_038233495.1 Chthoniobacterales bacterium
CTTTGGACCATTGCGCTCGCCGCGTTCGTCATCGCGGGACTTTATTTCACCCGCGAACTGCTCATCCCCCTCGCTCTCGCCGCGCTCCTGACTTTCCTGATCGCGCCACTCGTGACCTGGTTCGAACGCGGGATTGGCCGCATCGCCGGCGTGCTCCTCGCGGTTGCGCTCATCTTTAGTTTCATCGGCGTCGTGGGCTGGATGTTGACCCGGCAGCTGGTCGATCTTGCAAACAAACTGCCCGATTACAAGGTCAACATCGAGGCCAAGCTCCACGCCTTCGATCAACCCAAGGGCGGGAGCCTGAACAAATTCTCCGAGACCGTCGAGGAGTTGAAAAAGGAACTGCCCGGCGGCAAGGCTTCGTCCGCGCCGGTCGTGATCCAGAAGGTCGGAAAACCCGAAAGCGCGGTCATCTCGCCGCCAGAACCGGCCGCGCCGGCGATGCCGGTGCAGGTGGTGGAGACTTCGAAAGGCAACCCGCTCGAGCTTTTGAAAGCGATCATGGCGCCATTGCTCGGCCCGTTAGGCACAGCTGCGCTCGTGCTCATCCTGGTCATTTTCATGCTCCTGAAACGAGAAGATTTGCGAAGCCGCTTCATCCGCCTGATCGGCCAGGGGCGGATCAGCGCGACCGCGCGCGCGATGGAAGACGCGGGCGATCGCGTCTCACGCTACCTGCGCATGCAGCTGATGGTGAACGTGATTTTCGGCTGCTCGATCGCGGTCGGGCTCTACTTCATCGGCGTGCCTAACGCCATCCTCTGGGGGGCATTTGGGACCATCCTGCGCTTCATTCCTTACGTCGGGCCCTGGATCGCGACCACCATTCCGACCGCGATCGCGCTCGCCGTCTCGCCCGGCTGGACGATGCCGCTTCTCACGATCGCGCTTTTCATCGTGATCGAGCTCGTGATCGCGAATGTGGTCGAGCCATTCCTTTACGGGAAACACACCGGTATTTCCTCGATCGCGCTGATCGTGGCGGCGGTTTTCTGGACGTGGCTCTGGGGGCCGATCGGCCTCATGCTTTCCACCCCGCTCACGGTTTGCCTCGTCGTGATGGGGCGCCACGTGCCGCGGCTCTCGTTCCTGAGCACGCTCCTGAGCGATGAAGAAGCGCTCACGCCCGCGCAGGAATGTTATCACCGTCTTCTCATCGATGGCCTCGATGAAGCGAGCGCGCTGGCCGAGACCTACGTGAAGGAAAATTCGCTGACCGCGCTCTACGACGCGATCCTCATCCCGGTCATCACCGCGACGGAGATGGATCATCGCCGCGAAGCGCTCGATGCCGGGCAACGCGCCACGGTCGAGCAAGGCGTGCGCGACATTATCGAAGACTTCGGGAACCGCCCCGCGCCCGAGTCGAAGCTCGGCGCCGATCGACTCGTGGCCGAGCAAACGCCGTCGCTGCTGCCCGCGCTCGACTGCCAGCTCTGCTGCCTGCCGGCCCGGGCGGAGCGCGACGAAATCGCCGGCGCAATGCTCACGCAGCTGCTTCAAGCCTCCGGCGCGCAGGCCGAGAACGCCTCCGCCCGGCTCACCACCGGTGAGTTGATCGAGCTGGCCGGGAGTGCAAAAGTCGACGTCGCCTGCATCTCGGTCGTCGCTCCGTCTACGATCATCCATGCGCGTTATCTCGCGACCAAGTTACGGGCGCGCTTCCCGAATCTGAAAATCGTTATTGGCCTCTGGGGTGCGACCGAGAACCTGACCGAAGCCGCGCAACGCCTGCGCGATTCCGGCGCAAACGAAGTCGTCACCACCCTGGCGGACGCCGTCGTGCAAATCGCCAAGCTCGCTCCGCGCCTGAGCGAGGAAATGATGCCTGCGCCAATCCCGGCGGACGACGCCGAGCGCCTCGCCGCGCTGACTGCGCTCAACCTTCTCGACAGCGAAGCCGAGCCGCTCTTCGACCGGATCACGGCCAAGCTGGCCCGCATCTTCGATGTCGAGATTGTTCTCGTCTCCCTCGTCGATCGCGAACGTCAGTTTTTCAAAAGCCAGGCCGGGTTGCCCGACGATATTGCGGCGGCGCGGGAAGCGCCCCGCTCGATCTCGATCTGCGGCCACACCGTCGCGCAAAACGATCTCCTGGTAGTCGAGGACATCGCGCGCGACCGGCGTTTTGCGAACAACCCGCTCCTGCGCGGGCGCGGGCTGCGTTTTTATGCCGGCGCGCCGCTCCACGCGCCAAACGGACAGCCGATCGGCACGCTCTGCCTGCTCGACACCAAACCGCGCCAGATGAGCGAGCGGGAAAAGAGCCTCCTCTTGGAATACGCCGCCGACATCACCGACGAAATCAGCCGCCGCCAGTCCGCGCGCCGAGACGTGGCGGTGTAGCCGGCGCCGACTCGGAGATCCACGCTCATCGGGCTGGCATCCCGCGGACTTCGGTAGCGCCTAACGCTTCCCAGTTTTGTCGTAGAAGAGGATGTTGATGAGAAGGGCGATGCCGCCGCCGGCCGCGACGAGGAAGAAGAGGATCGCGAGGCCCGGGTAACCCCAGATGCGGAAGGTGGTGTCGACTCGCATGAGGAGCGCCGCGCCGACGATGAGCGCGGCCAGGATGAGGCCGACGGTGATGCGGTTGGCCACTTTCTGGAAACCTTCCACGAGGGTCTGCTCGTCGATCGCGTCGACCGTGACTTTGAGCTCGTTGTTGGAAATCGCGTCGATGATTTTGTTCAGGCGCGCGGGAAGGCGCTGGATGAGATCCTTCAGCTCGAGGACGCCGCTAAAGAGATTGGCGGGTGAAATGCTTTTCACGAGGCGCTGTTGCAGGATCTCCGCGGCGTTGCGGCGGATAGAGGCGTTCGGATCGAACTCCGGCTCGAGCGCGCGGCCGACTTGGTCGAGGTTGAGCAGCGTCTTGCCGAGCATGGTGAGCTCGGACGGGACGCGGATGCCGTTCTCGGCCGAGGTCTGGGTCACTTCGAGGACGAGTCGGCCGACCTGCATTTGCTCGACGGTCGCGGTCTTTGCGCGGCGACGATCTCCGAGATGCGACGAGTAAAGGCTTTGCTGTCGAAGTCGTCTTTCTTCTCGCCGATCTTGATCGCGATGTTGGCCGCTTCCTCGCCGTGGCCTTCGGAAATGGCCATGAGCAGCTGGAGCAAATCCTCCTGCAACTGCGGCATGATGCGGCCTACCATTCCCAGATCGAGCAGGGCGATTCGGTAATCGGCGGTGATGAAAACGTTGCCGGGATGCGGGTCGGCGTGAAAGAAGCCGCTGACCAAAATCTGCTCGAGATAGGCGCGGAATAGTTCTTCCGCAAGGGCGGCGCCGTCGAAGTCCATTCGCGCGAGCGGGCTCAGGTCGGTGATCTTTTTCCCGGGGACGAACTCCATCGTCAGGACGCGCGAGGTGCAATAGTGATCGATCGGCGCGGGGATGATGATGCGATCGAATTTTTGCAGCTCGGCCCGGATGGTGGTGAGGTTGCCAGCTTCCTGGCGGTAATCGAGCTCGAGGAGAAGGCTCTTGCGGAATTGCTCGAGCATCTGGCCAAACTCGTAGCGGCGCCCCATCTCGGTGTGTTGATCGAGGAAGGTGGCGATCTCCTCGAGCGCCTCGAGGTCCTCGACCATCTGCTCGCGAATGCCCGGGCGCTGGACCTTGACCGCGACCGGCCGGCCGTCGCGTAAGATGGCACGATGGACCTGGCCTAACGAGGCCGCGGCCATCGGCTCGTTGTCGAAATCGGCGAAGGCTTTCGAGATGCGCACCCCGAGTTCGGAGCTGACGATTTTCTCGACCTCGGCGAAACCGAACGGCTCGACCTTGTCCTGCAATCGGGTGAGCGCCTCGATGTAGGCCGCGGGAAGAAGCTCGACGCGGGTGGAAAGGAGCTGGCCGAGTTTGACGAAAGTGGGTCCGAGTTTTTCGAGGTCGTCGGCCAGCTCGCTGGCCTTGGCCGCTTCGGCGGGCGCGACGCGTTGCTCGGCTTCGAGAGCTTCGCCGAGGCCGGTCTCCTTGACGAGGTCGGACCGCCCGTACTTCATGAAGATCCAGGCGATCTGGCGATAACGTTTGAGATGCTGCGGCTTTAAAGAAATGCCCATGTGAGGTTGTAGCTTTTTTTGTTCCAGCCATGTCTGTAAACGGCACTGGCCAGCAAAACGGCCTCGTTTCCGAGGCCGTTCGCACGAATGATTTTTAGGGTTGGTTAGGCGACGGCTTGGTAGCTCACCTCGTCGTCCTTTTCCAGCCAGTCGAAGAGCGGGGTCGTCGCCGGGTCGAGGCCGAGCGGCTTCAGTTGTTCCGCATACCATTCCCGTTTTTCGGGGACGTCGTTGAAATTGAAAGCCAGTTTTTCTTTGCACCACGCTTCCTTTTCCGTGTCGGTTTTTGGGGTGCCGTGGTTGTCGACCCATTTCGCCATCTCGTCGTCGGTCGCGCCTTTGGCGACTTCCGCCTTGAAATCGTCTCCGGTGATTCCCTTCCAGCCGAAGAGCATGTTATCGAGGGGGCAATCGAAGTGATACTCGCCGATGTCGCCGGCGAGCAGGGCGCGACATTTGTCGAGGGTGCGGCCGAGAATCACGTAGCCACCGACGCGCGTCTTCGGGCTGCGCGGCGCTTCCTTGGTCAGATCTTGTCCTGTAACGTTTTGTTCCATCGCGGAGCATACGGGGGCCGCCCGCATCCGGCAAACTGCGTGCACTTTTCGCAGGTCTCGTGGACGCGAATCGACCGCCGCGGCCGATTCAGTGGCATGAGCCAACACAAAGAAATTATTTCAACCCTGAACAGCCTGATCGAGACCCTCAAGGATGGTCAGGAAGGTTTTAAACAATCCGCTGAGGGCGTGGACGATCCGCAGTTGAAGACAACGTTCGACACCCTTTCCTTGCAGCGTTCGAAGTTTGCCGGAGAACTCCAGAGCGAAGTGGTGAAACTGGGCGACGCCGATCCGGAAGAATCGAGCAGTGTGACTGGATCCATGCACCGGGCCTGGATCAACATCAAAGGCGCGGTGACCAACCGTGATCGTCACGCCATCCTTGCGGAAGCCGAGCGCGGCGAAGACAGCGCCGTCAGCGCTTACAAAGACGCGATGGAAAAAGACCTGCCGGCGCCTATCAAAGAGATCGTGACCCGGCAAGCGAGCGAAGTGAAAGCGGCGCACGACAAGATCCGTAACCTGCGCGACTCTACGGCCCAGAAGTAACTCTTCGTCAGGTTAGAGATTCGACAGGCGGAACACGCGAGCGTTCCGCCTGTTTTGCGTTCTGCATCCATGGGACGCGAGAGTCTTCCGGAGCGTCTGCGGCGTTCCAGCCGGCGACCTTCACCACGCGCGGGTCCGGCACTGCGAATCGATCTTGACCGCTCGGTGGAGCGTGGCCTCGAAGTTCTCGGGCTTCGAAGCTTCCGCTTCCTCGACCCCGCGCGGAGGAGCAAGGAAAGGCGCAGGCCCTGCGCGATTCAGGAATCGGGTGGCAGCGAGGGGACTGGTTAGGCCCCGGAGGGAGTCGTTCCGGGGGAAACGAGCCGCCCGACCGTCGGAGGAGAACAGCCGCCTTCTCCTTCGCGCGACGAAGGCGAGCGAGAGGATCTGAGACCCCAACGAAGCGCCGATCGCGCGGGTGAAACGAGAAAAAGTGAACATGTCCTACTATTTTCTACGGGAAATGGCGGCCAAAGTTTTCCGATTTCTCACTTTTCCTGAAAATAAATGGCTAAAATTGAGCCTGCGCACCGCGTTCCGGCACGAACGGGATTCCTGGTCCCTTGCGGCTGGCTGAGCCGCCGCGCATTCGCAACCGCCAACGCCCCAGCAACCCACCCGGGCCTTTTCTTCGAACGCATTCCGTGCGGGTTTGTCTCACCATGCCTATGAGATCAACGCAGGAAATTACCCAGCAGGTGCAGGAACTGGGACAATGGATTTCGCCTTTGCGCGAGCAGGTCGGCCACGTCGTGGTCGGCCAGAAATATCTGGTCGACCGGCTGCTCCTCGGGCTCCTCGCCAATGGCCACATCCTGCTCGAGGGCGTCCCCGGACTGGCCAAGACGCTCACTGTCAAGACCATGGCCGCTTGTATCCAGACCGGTTTCCAGCGCCTGCAGTTTACGCCTGATCTTTTGCCGGCCGACTTGATCGGCACCCTCATTTACAACCCCCGGAGCGGCGAGTTTACGACCAAGCTGGGCCCGATTTTCTCGAACCTGATCCTAGCCGATGAAATCAATCGCGCCCCGGCCAAGGTGCAGAGCGCGCTCCTCGAGGCGATGCAGGAACGCCAGGTCACAATCGGCGACAAAACCTATCCGCTGGCCGATCCGTTCCTCGTCCTCGCGACGGAAAACCCGCTCGAGCAGGAGGGCACCTACCAGCTCCCGGAAGCGCAGCTCGATCGTTTCATGCTCAAGCTCAACGTCGGCTACCCGGCCAAGGCGGAGGAACGCCGCATCCTTGATCTGATGGCTACGTCGCGGCCCGATTTGCACGTCGACGCGATCGTCTCACCCGAGCAGATCATCGCTGCCCGCGATCTCGTGAACCAGATTTACATCGATGACCGGGTGAAGGATTACATCGTCGATGTCGTCTGGGCGACGCGCGAGCCGGCCTCCTACCGGCTGGAACTCGACGGCCTGATCCGTTACGGCGCTTCCCCGCGAGCCACGATTTATCTCGCGCTCGCCGCGCGCGCCTACGCCTTCCTGAACGGCCGCGGCTACGTCACCCCGCAGGACATCAAGAGCATCGGGCCGGACGTCCTGCGCCATCGCATCATCGTGAGCTACGAAGCGGAGGCGGAGAGTGTGACGAGCGAGACGGTGATTGAACGGATTTTCGCGGGGCTGCCGGTGCCGTGATTGGGGATGTGAATGGTGATCGGTGAATGGTGAATGGTATGGCTGCGGCGAAGTCTTTTCGTGATTTGAAGGTTTACGCAGCGGCGCGGGAAGCTGCGAAGCAAGTCTTCAATGCGAGCGGGCACTTCCCGCGTGAGGAGCGGTATGCGCTCACAGACCAGATTCGCCGAAGCTCGCGGGCGGTGAAGGCGATGCTGGCCGAAGCGTGGGCGCGTCGCCGCTACAAAGCGGCGTTCATTAACAAGATCGACGAAGCATTGGGCGAAGCGAACGAGACGCAGTCGTGGCTGGATGATGCTCTCGATTCCGCCTATCTTTCGAAAGCGGATTTCGGCGAACTGGATGGCCGCTACCAGGCGATCGGCGGCATGCTTTCGCGCATGATTGATCGCGCAGACGATTTTTGTAAGCACGCTCCTGCAACCGATTACCGAAATCTCTCTCCACGCGTCGAAGAAGAATCTCCATTCACCGATCACTGATCACCATTCACACGTGGAAGCGGCAGAAATTCTCAAAAAAATCAGAACACTGGAGATCAAGACGAAGGGTCTCGTGCAGTCCGCGTTCGCGGGCGATTACCACAGCGTTTTCAAGGGACGCGGGATGAATTTCGAGGACGTCCGCGAGTATCAGCCGGGCGACGAGATTCGCGCGATCGATTGGAACGTGACCGCGCGGCTCGGGACCGCGTTTGTGAAGAAGTTCACCGAGGAGCGCGAGCTCACGGTCATGCTCGTGGTCGATGTCAGCGCTTCGGGAAACTTTGGCAGCGTCGCGCAATCGAAGCGTGAGCTGGCCGCGGAAGTGGCCTGCCTTCTCGCCTTCAGCGCGATTCGGAATAACGACAAGGTCGGGCTCGTTCTTTTCTCCGATCAGGTCGAGCTCTTCATCCCGCCGAAGAAAGGCCGCTCCCATACCCTGCGCCTGATTCGTGAGATTCTCTTTTTCGAGCCACAGGGGCGCGGGACCCAGCCGAGTCTGGCGCTCGATTATCTGAATCATGTCGTGACCCGGCGCTCGGTCGTTTTCTTCATCTCCGATTTTCAGGCGGAAGATTTTTCGCGCGCGCTCACGGTGACGAGCCGGCGACACGATTTCATTGCGATCCGGATCGATGACCAGCGCGAGGAAACGCTTCCCGACATTGGTCTCATCACCTTGGAGGACGCGGAAACAGGCGAACAAATCGAGATCAATACCGGCGATCGCCAGACCCGGACACGCTTTAGCGAAGCGGCCCTCGCGCAACGGACGGAGACGACCCATCTCCTGCGCCGGAATAACATCGACGCCATCTCGCTCCGCACCGGGGACGATTATCTCCCGGCGCTGCGCGCTTTCTTCAAACAACGCGAGCGGCGCATGGCGCGTCGTTAGGCTCAAGTCCATGCAGATTTTTCTCGCGCAAGAGTTTCACGATATCACGCCGCCGGTGGATTTTTTCATCCTCCAGACCTGGATGGTCTTCGTCGCGGTCGCGGGCACGCTCCTCCTCATTGGGCTCGTCGTGTGGCTGGTGAAACGGGCGCGCAACCGGCCGGTCGCCGTGCCGACGCCGCGGCAGCGCGCGCTCGATTTGCTCGCGCGGGTCGAGACCGAGATCAACAAGCTCAACCCCTACCAGTTCAGCATCCGCGCCTCTGATATCCTGCGCCGCTATGTGTCGGAGCAATATCAGTTGCCGCTCACCCGGCAGACCTCGGTCGAGTTCCTGAATGCGCTCGCCGCCACCGCCACCTTCTCGAGCGACGAACAAACGCTCCTGAGCGATTTCCTCAATCGCTGCGACCTGATCAAGTTCGCGCGCTACGATGCGACCGAGGAAGACAGCCGCCTGCTCCTCGGGGAAGCGACTCGTTTTGTGAAAGGAGGCGCACTTGAACCTGCCTGATTTCTGGTCGCCGAACTCGCCCTGGGGGTTCTCGTTTGCTCATCCCTGGCTGCTTCTGCTTCTCCTCCTCGTCCCGTTGCTCGCCTGGCTGCGCGGCCAGCGCGGCGCGGCGGCGGCGCTCGTCTTTTCTTCCACGACCACCCTGCGCGCGCTCGGGAAGCGAAGCACTTCGCGCGCGGGTCGCTTCATGCAGGGTCTTCTGTATCTGGCGCTCGCCATCCTCATCTTCGCTATCGCCCGGCCGCAGCTCGGGAAGAGCCTGACCGAGGTCGAGGCGAGCGGGATCGACATCATGGTGGTGCTCGATGTCTCCGGCTCGATGCTGACCAAAGACTTCACGGTCGGCGGCGATTCCGCAACCCGGATCGATGCGATTCGCGAAGTGACCCGCAAATTCATCGAGGCTCGCCCTAACGACCGGGTCGGGATCATCGCTTTCGCCGGCAAGCCCTATGTCGTTAGTCCGCTGACCCTCGATCACGACTGGCTTCTGCAGAATCTTGAGCGGGTCCGGATCGGGCTGGTCGAAGATGGGACCGCGATCGGTTCCGCGATGGCATCGGCGGCGAACCGATTGAACGACAAGAAATCGAAAAGCCGCGCCATCGTTCTCCTGACCGATGGCGAAAACAACGCCGGCAAGATTCCGCCGAACACCGCCGCGGAAGCGATCAAGGCGCTCAAGATCCAGCTCTACGCGATCGGCGCCGGGATCAACGGCATCGCGCCGGTGCCGGTTTTCGATCCGTCGAATGGGCGCCCGGTGACCGACGTGACGGGCGAGATCATGTACCGCAATCAGCGCGTCCAGTTCAACGAAGCGGGCCTGAAGGAAGTGGCGAAAATCGCCGGCGGCCGGTTCTTTCGCGCGACGGACACCGACTCGCTCGAGAACATTTACGGCGACATCGACAAGCTGGAGAAGTCGACCGTCTCGGTGAAAAAATATCAGCAATATCGCGATCTTTTTCCCGCCTGCCTGATGGCGGGCGCGGGAATTTTGCTGGCGGAGCTGCTGCTCTCACAAACCATTTGGAAGAAGCTGCCGTGAAAATGGAAGGTCGCTCATGACGTTCGGTCATCCATTCTGGCTCTGGGCTTTGCTCGTGTTGCCATTGCTCGCCTTTTTCTTTGCGCGCGCCGAGCAGCGCGGGATGGAAAAGCTCCAGCTCTTCGTCGCGGCGCGCCTCTTGCCGGAACTCGCCGGGACGGTGAACCGCAGCCGGCGGATTTTTCGTTTCGCGCTCCTCCTGCTCGTCCTCGCGCTCGTCATCGTGAGCCTGGCGCGGCCGCGCTGGGGTTACGCCTACGACGAGGTGAAACGCAAAGGGATCGATCTGCTTCTCGCGGTCGACGTTTCGCGCAGCATGCTCTCGAACGACGTCCAGCCCAGCCGCCTCGAGCGAGTAAAATTGGCGACCCAGGATTTAATCAACGAGCTGCAAGGCGACCGCGTCGGGCTGATCGCGTTTGCCGGGCGCGCTTTTTTGCAGGCGCCGCTCACGATTGATTACGATGCCGCGGTCGATTCGATCAACGAACTCGATACCAAGATCATCCCGGAAGGCGGGACCAACATTTCCGACGCGATCGCGCTCGCGACGAAGACGTTTGGGAAAGCGGCGACCGGTAATCGCGCGCTCATCATTTTCACCGATGGCGAAGAGTTGAAAGGCGACGCGGCGACGGCCGCGAAGGCGGCGGCGAATGCGGGCGTGAAGATCTTCACGGTCGGCGTGGGCACAGCGGCCGGCTCGCTCATTCCGATCCAGGGCAATGGCGGCGGAACCGCGTTTGTGAAGGACGCGAAGGGCGAGGTGGTGAAATCGAAACTCGACGAGACGCGGCTGCGCGAAGTGGCGCAGGCGGCGGAAGGATTTTATCTTCATCTCGAAAACGGGCCGCGCACGATGAAGCAGCTTTTCACCGATGGGCTGTCCAAGATGCAGGTGGCGGACATCAATGCGCGACTCTCGCGCCGGCCGATCGAGCGCTACGAGTGGCCGCTGGCAGCGGCGATTTTGTTCTTTGCCCTCGCGCTCTTGATCAATGACCGGAAACGGAAAGCTGGAGGGACGGGCGCCGTCCCGTCCCCGGTTCAGAAACTGGGACGCCACTCGCCGCGGCGAGCAGGCTCCGGGCGTCCCTCCACTGTGGTTGCGGCGGTGGTTCTTTTGCTTGTCGTTAGGCAAAGCGAGGCGGCTTCGCCCGGGCTGGAGCTTTATGACCAGCAAAAATTTCCCGAGGCCTACGAGCATTTTCAAAATACGCTGGAGGCCAATCCCGAGGCGCGGCAGTCCGATCGGATCCAGTTCGATGCCGGCGCGGCGGCTTATAAGATGAAGGATTACAACAAGGCGCTGCAATCCTTCAGCCAGGCGTTGCTCTCGAAAAACGCCCACCTCCAAAGCGAGAGCCATTACAACCTTGGCAACACGCTTTACCAGCGCGGCGAAGCCGAAAAGAGCGACGAGAAAAAGCTGACCAACTGGGAAAGCGCTCTCCAGCATTACGGGGAAACGCTCAAGGCCGAGCCGCAAAACCAGAAGGCGAAGGACAACTACGAATACGTCAAAAAGAAGATTAAAGAGCTGAAGAAAAAGCAGGAGCAAAAGCCCTCACCCTCCCCTTCCCCATCGCCCTCGCCTTCACCATCCCCTTCCCCGTCGCCGCAGAAGGATCAGAAGAAAGACGACAAGAACAAGGACAACAAGGATCAGAAGGATAAGGAGAACAAAGATCAGTCGCAGAACGGCGAGGGCTCGGGCAACGGCGAGAAATCCGACGGCAAACCGCCCTCGCCTTCGCCTACTCCCACTCCGCCCACTTCGCCCACGCCCGGTGAATCCCCAACGCCGGCAGCCAGTCCGAGCCCGTCGCCGGGTGAGAACGGCGGCGCATCCCCAACGCCTTCGCCAGGCGAGCCGCCCGAGAGTTCCCCGACGCCGGGAAACGAAGGCAGTCCATCACCCACTCCCGGCGAAGAGGGAAGCCCCTCGCCCACTCCCGGGAATGAAGGAACCCCGTCCCCCACTCCCGGTTCCGAAGGAGAAAATGGCGACGAGCAAGGCGCGACTCCATCGCCGACCCCGGCTGGTTCTCCAGGCAAGGCGCCGACCGGCGAAGTGAAAGGCGCGAACGACGAAAAACCAAAAGACGCCGCCGAAGCGGAGCCAGCTGAAGTCGAGCCGGAGAAGGAAGGCGAGATGAGCCCGAAACAGGCGGCGCTCCTCCTCGAGGCGATGAAAGACGAAGAGGAGAAAGTGCAGCTTGATGAACACAAGCGGGTGCGTCCTGTCTATAACGACTGGTAGCCCGCCCGACCCGATGCCGATTCACCGAACTTCACATTTTCTTCAAAACGGAGCCCGCTGCGGGACTGTTGCGCGCCGGCTGGGCGTGCTGCTTTTGCTGGTCGCGATTCTCCTCCCGTCGCTCTCTCTTTTCGCGCAGGCGCCGACCGTTACCGCCGTCCTGAACAGCTCGGAAACCGAGGTCGATCAGCCGGTGCAGTTGGAGATCAGGATTACGGGCGACTCGGGGGCGGTCCCGCCTAACGAGATCGCGGTCGACGGGCTCGACATCCGTTACAGCGGCCAGTCGACCCAGATCGAAGGGCGCAACCTCCGCTTCACCTACAGCTTCGTCTACGCCTACACCATCCTCCCGCTTAAGGCTGGCACCTTCACCATCCCGCCGCAGGTGGTGCGAACGAACAGCGGCCCGCTCCGCACCCCGGCGCTGACCCTGAATGTTTCCCCTAACGACGACGGCACCACCACTTCGCGCCGCGGAGGTTCCAGCCCGAATAGCCTGAAAGATGTAGTCTTTGCGCAACTGGTCGTGCGTCGGAACACGGCCTACGTCGGCGAGGTCATTCCGGTGGAAGTACGCCTCGGCTTCAACCGCCGGGTGCCGGCCCAGATGGGCGAACCGCCCCAGCTCAAAGGGCAAGGCTTCACCGTCCAGCCGCTCAGCCAGCCTGAATCGACGATCGAACAAATTAACGGCCAGACCTTCCAGGTCCTGACTTACAAGACGGCCATCACCGCGGCGAGGAGCGGCAAATTCGAGATCGGGCCAGCCGAGGCCAAGGCGGTCGTGCAGGTGCCGCGGCGCGGCGCCCGGTCACGCTCGCAGTTTGATCTTTTCGGGATGGATGACCCTTTTGCGGATCCGTTTTTCAACGCCTTCTCCGGGCGAATGGAACAACGGATTGTCGACCTGACGAGCAACCCGGTCACGGTGGAAGCGAAGCCGCTCCCGCCCAAGGCGCCGGCGAGTTTTTCGGGCGCCGTCGGGCATTTTTCGCTCGCAACCGAGGTGAAACCGAAGACCGCGCAGGTGGGCGATCCGCTCACCGTGACGGCGCGCGTTTCCGGCCGGGGCAACTTCGACCGGGTGAGCGCACCAGTCCTCGAAGACGACCGCGGCTGGCACACTTATCCGCCGGGCTCGAACTTCAAGGCGGACGACGATCTCGGGATTAGCGGGACGAAAACTTTTGAAATGGTGCTCACGCCTAACGAGCCGAAAAAAGCGGTCCCGCCCGTCCTTTTCACCTTCTTCGACCCGATCAAGGAAGCCTACGTCACCTTGAAAGGCGACCAGCTTCCGGTCGTGGTGGAAGGCGGCACGGCTCCCTCGCCCACGCCTGCGATCGCGAGCAATAACCTGGCCGCACCGGCCGCGACGGCGCGCCCGACCGCGGCGCCAAAGGGGCAGGACATTCTCTATCAACTGACTGATCACGGTCGCTGGAGCCAGGATTTTATCCCGCTCTTTCAGCGCCCGGTTTTTTGGGCGGCGCAGGCTCTTCCGTTGCTCGGGTTGATCGGGTTTTTCGGCTGGGAAATGCGGAGGCGGCGCCTGGAAAATCGCGAAGGGGTGCGGCGGGCCGCCTGGGAACAGGAAACGGCCGAGCTCCAACGCAAACTGCGCCACGCGGGCGAGCCACCGGATAAATATTTCGCCGAAGCCCTGCGCGTGGTGCAGCTCAAGACCGCGCTCGCCACGCGCAATCGCCGGATCGAGCCGAACATGGTCGACGCCGAGACGGCGGTCGCGGCCTTCGATTTGCCGGACGAAAAGCGCGACCGAATGCGTGAACTTTTCCGGCGTAGCGACGAGATTCGTTACAGCGGCCGGCAGAATGGGAGCGGCACCGTCGCGGAAGAGACGCGACGCGAGGTGCTGGAACTGATCGAGAGTCTTTCCTGATATGCGCGCATCCATTTTCATCCTGTCGCTGCTCGCGGCTCTCTCTCTCATGCTCGGGCCATCCGCACTCGCGGACGCGGACGCCACCTTTGCGAAAGCGAATGCGGATTATGCCGCCGGACGTTTCCCGGCCGCGATCGCCGGCTACGAGTCGCTCGTCAAAAGCCGGCAATGGAACGCGAGTCTCTTTTACAATTTGGGAAACGCCCAATTTCGCGCCGGCGATCTCGGGCGAGCCATTCTCAACTACGAGCGCGCGCTCGCCCTCGACCCGGCCCAGCCCGAAGCGCGCGCGAATCTGCAACTCGTGCGCGACCGGGCCCGCGCGCTCGAGCTGACACCCGGCTGGGTCGAGCAGCACGCCGCTTACCTGACGCGCGACCAAGACACTTGGCTCGGGGTGATCGCGTTCTGGGGCGCGGCCGCGATCCTGGCCGGTCTCCACTTTGCGCGACGCCGTTCGGTCGTCTGGATTTTCGCGTTCCTGGTTCTCTCCTCGATCGCGGGCGGCGCGGCCTTTGCCGTTTACCAATTGGAAACGGGGAGCGCGGGCCATGATCTCGCGATCGTGACGAGCAGGAACATCCAGGCCCGCCTCGCGACCGCGGAGAGCGCGGGCACGGTGCTCCTCCTGCCCCCGGGGAGCGAAATCAAAATCCTCAGTACCCGGGGAGCATGGTCCTACGCGGCTTTGCCTAACGACTTGCGGGGCTGGATCCCGGCGACGAGCGCGGAGCCGGTCCGGCTCTAGGCTGTCGGCTGCCGGCCCGCACAAAGCCATCCGCGATTTGAGATGCGCCGGTTTCCCCTCATCTTGCTGCGATGAATGCGGAAATGGATGTCGGAACGAACAAGAAGGCGTTCCAAATTAATCTCGATCGCAAACGCTACGGCACCTTTGCCGAGATCGGCGCCGGGCAGGAAGTGGCCCGCCGTTTTTTCCAGGTCGGAGGCGCTTCCGGCACGATCGCGAAAACGATGTCCGCTTACGACATGCAGTTCAGCGACGCGATTTACGGCGCGAGCAATCGCTACGTCAGCCGAGCCCGGCTCCAGACCATGCTCGACCACGAGTATTGCCTCCTCCTCGAGCGGCTCAACGAGAAGATGGGCGATGAACGGAACTTTTTTGTCTTTGCCGACACGGTCGCGGCCCGGAGTTTCAAGCAGCATAACGAATCGCACGGCTGGCTTGGGATGCGTTTCCAAAGCGAGTTCCGCGGCGAGCCGAGCGAAATCATCATCCACGTCCGGATGCTCGACGAGGCGAATGTCGACCAGCAGGAAGCGCTCGGGGTCCTGGGGGTGAACCTGATCTACGGCGCGTTCTACGATCATCAGTCGGAAAAGCTGATCGCGTCGCTCCACGAAAATCTCCCACAGGATCGGATCCAGGTCGACATGATCAAGTTCTCGGGGCCGGCCTTCGCGGGGGTCGACAATCGCCTGATGAGCCTACAGCTCGTGAGCCAGGGATTGACCGATGCGGTCATGTTCACGGCCGACGGCGAGTCGGTCCAGCCGGCCGAGATTCTGCACAAAAAAGCGATCATCGTGGAGCGCGGCAGCTTCCGGCCCGTGACCTACGCGACGAACGACATGCTCAATGGAGCGCGTAAGATTTTCCTGCGAGAGCCGACCGCGAACGAGGAAGATCTCGTCGTGCTGATGGAGATGACGCTCGAGAACCTGCTTGCGGAAGGCCAGCTCAACCACGCCGATTTCCTGGCCCGGGTCGACATCCTCGGGTCGTTGGGCCGGACCGTCCTGATCTCAAAATTTGGCGAGTATTACCGGCTGGCCAATTACCTTTCCCGTTACACCAACGAGCTCGTCGCGCTCGTCATGGGCGTGCCGAGTTTGCGTGAGATTTTTGACGAAAAATATTATCTCAACCTTGAGGGTGGGATCCTGGAAGCGCTTGGCCGGATGTTCAAGAACGGGCTCAAGTTGCTCGTTTACCCGCTCGACACCGGGGAGGGCGGCGAGCTCCTCACCGCGCGCCAGGTCGAGGTCGCGCCTAATTTGCGCCACCTCTATCTCTACCTGACCGAGAACGGATTCATCCAGGACATCACCGAGTATCAGCGCGACTACCTCAACATTTTCCCGCCCGACGTGCTCGCGAAAATGCGCACCGGCGATCCGACCTGGGAAACGATGGTGCCGCCGGAGGTTTCGCAGATGATCAAGGCGCGGCAGTTTTTCGGCTATCGGGGTTCGGCGGCAGCCTGAAAAGGGCGGCGGTTGCGCCGGGGCGGGATTTTTCTAGAAAGGCCGGACGCCCGGCATGAATTTCGCTTTAAGAAGCGCAACGACCATGGCCAAGCGCGCGAACTCAGTAATCGGCATCGATCTCGGTAAGCACGTTTTCAAAAGCGTGCTGCTGCAGCGGAAAGGCGAATCCAGGTTCGTCCTGACCAATTACGCCTCCCGCGAAGTCCCGGAATCGATCACCAACTCCGACGAACTGGCCCAGCAGGTCAAGCTCCTCCTCAAAGACCTCGGCGGCAGCGCCAAAGGCTGCGCGGTCGCTTCCTCCGATCCCGCCGCGCTCCTCCGCATCATTGAGCAACCGAACACGCCGGTCGAGTTGCTCCGCAGCGCGCTCCGCCTCAACGGCCTCGCCGTGCTCAACCAGGAATGCAAAGATTTCGTGCTCGATTGCGCGCCCGTCTCGGCCGTCGCACTCGCCGGGGTCACGCCGAACGGCACCGCGGTGGAAAGCTCGGGCAAGACTCGATACCTCGTCGGCGGAATGCTCCGCCCGGCGGTCAAACAAATTTCCGAGGCGCTGGCCAAGACGAAAATGTCGGCCAACCTCCTCCAGCTCGCCCCGATCTGCTCCTTCAACGCTTTTGAGTTCGCTTACCCGGAGATCTTCGCCAACGAAGCCTTCCTCCTCCTCGACATGGGACACCAGCAAAGCACGGTGTTGATCGGGCAAAAAACC